>DATLQE010000215.1:0-14159 GCA_035535335.1 Lapillicoccus sp.
CGGCGGCTGCGGAGTATGCCGCGAGTGCCGGACCGCGGTCGACGGCACTCACGCCGACGTCACCGTCAAAGCCACCGAGGGACTCTCGATCCGGGTCGAGGACACCCGCTCCCTGGTGCAGGAGGCCGGCCTGCGGCCGTCGGTCGGACGCTGGCGGGTGATCATCGTCGAGGACGCCGACCGCCTCACCGAACGCGCGGCCGACGCGCTGCTCAAGGCCCTCGAGGAACCCACGCCCCGCACGGTCTGGATCCTCTGCGCGCCCTCGGTCGAGGACGTCATCGTCACGCTCCGGTCCCGTTCCCGGCACGTCCGGCTCCGGACCCCGCCGGTCGAGGCCGTCGCCGATCTGCTCGTCCGGCGCGACGGGATCGACCCGGCCATGGCCCGGTATGCGGCGCGGGCGGCCCAGTCGCACGTCGGCTTGGCCCGCCGGCTGGCTCGCGACGAGGGGGCGCGGATCCGGCGCCGCGACGTCATCGCCATGCCCGGACGCATCCGGACCATCGGCGACGCGATCGCCGCTGCCGCCGACCTCGCGTCGATCGCCGACGAGGAGTCCGCGTCGTCCGGTGCGGAGCGCGACGCGGTCGAGCGAGCCCGGCTGCTAGAGACCCTCGGCGCCGATCCCGCCGCCCGCACCCAGCCGCCACACATCCGGGCGCAGCTCAGCGCCCTGGAGAGGGAACAGAAGACGCGGGCCACGCGGTTCGCCCGGGACACCGTCGACCGAGCGCTGCTCGACCTGCTGTCGGTCCATCGCGACGCGCTCGTCGTGCGGATCGGTGCGCCGGTCGAGCTGGTCAACGAGGACAATGTCGACGTCGTGCGCGCGCTGGCGGCGATGCGCACGCCCGAGCAGCTGGTGCAGGCCATGGAGGCGGTGGGCGAGGCGCGCGAGCGCATCAACCTCAACGTGGCCCCGTTGCTCGCCCTCGAAGCCATGGCCATCACCGTGATGAGCGACGTCGCGAACGGCTGACACCCGTTTGGCGTTTCGGCGAATGTGGCACGAACCGAAGGCCGACAGTCGTTAGCACGTCGTGAACCGCCTGCGTCCCCGGACCTCAGGGTCTCGGGTTACCGTGCTCCGGTGCCCCTGACCCCGCCGAGCCGGACCGACCGGGCTCGGCGGGCCGTCGTCGCGTTGGTCGGGGCGGTCGTCGCCTCCCTGAGCCTTTCGTCGTGCCTCGTGCTCCCGTTCCTGCCGAACGACGACTCGGGCGGGTCGTCGTCCGAGCCGACGTACGTGCCGCAGGCGCCGCCGTCCGGCAGCACCGGGCTGGACAGCTTCTACAGCCAGCGGCTGCAGTGGTCGAGCTGTACCGGCGGTGACTGCGCCAAGCTGCGGGTGCCCGTCGACTACGCGAATCCCGGCGGCGAGACCATCCAGCTCGCGGTGATCAGGTCGAAGGCCCGCTCCTCCGCCCAGCGCCTGGGTTCGCTCGTCTACAACCCCGGGGGGCCGGGCGCGTCCCCGGTCGACTACGTCGGTCAGGCGGCCAGCTCGCTGGTGAGCAGCGACGTGCGACGACGGTTCGACCTCGTCGGGTTCGACCCCCGGGGCGTCGGCCGGTCGTCGCCGATCGACTGCGTCGGGGACCGAGAGCTCGACACCTTCATCGGTGGCGTGGACGCGACCCCGGACACGCCGGCCGAGGAGCAGGGGCTCATCGCGGAGGCGAAGAAGTTTGCCGACGGCTGCGCGACCAAGAACGCCAAGATCATCGCCCACGTCTCCACGGTGGAGGCGGCCCGCGACATGGACATCCTCCGGGCCGCTCTCGGCGAGTCGACGATCAACTACCTCGGCGCGTCGTACGGGACCTTCATCGGCGCCACTTACGCGGCGCTGTTCCCCAGCCAGATGGGCCGGTTCGTCCTCGACGGCCCGCTGCCGCCGGACCTGACCGCCCAGGAGCTGATGGAAGGGCAGGCCAAGGGGTTCGAGGTCGCCACCCAGGCCTACGTCGACACCTGTGTCAAGGACGCCGACTGCCCGGTCGGTCAGAGCCGCGACCAGGGCATGCAGTGGATCCGGGACTTCCTCACCGGCCTGGACTCCCAGCCGCTACCCGTGACCAACGACCAGACCGTCACGAAGCTGACGGAGGGGTGGGCCTCGACCGGCATCCTTGAGGCGATGTACACCAAGTCGTCCTGGCCGCAGCTGACCAAGGCGCTTCGCGACGCCAAGTCCGGCGACGGCAACGCGCTGATGCGGCTGGCCGACGCCTACGCCCGTCGGACTCCGGGTGGCCAGTATCAGAGCAACATGCTGGAGGCCATCTACGCGGTCAACTGCCTCGACAAGCCGGACACGGCAGACCCGGCGCAGATCGAGGCGTTCGCCCAGAAGCTCAGCACGGAGGCGCCGACCTGGGGCCGATACCTGGCCTGGAGTGATGTGCCGTGCGGCGTCTGGCCGATACCGGCGACCGGGAAGAGCGACAAGATCACGGCCGACGGCTCACCGCCGATCGTCATCGTCGGGACGACCCGCGACCCGGCCACGCCGTACGAGTGGGCGCAGCGGTTGCGCGCCCAGCTCGCGCACGGCGTCCTGGTGACGCGCGACGGCGACGGGCACACCGGTTACCCACGCTCGAGCCCCTGCGTCGACCGCGCGGTCGACGGCTGGTTCATCGACGGGACGGTCCCTCAGGACGGCCTCAAGTGCTAGGGGTATGCGTGTCCGCCGGCGGCTCGGGCTCGGTTCGGCGGCCGCCGGGCCAGTCCGTATAGTGGTGCCCCGCGCGCTCGAGTTGGTCACTTGGGCGCACGCCGCCTTAGCTCAGTCGGCCAGAGCGATTCACTCGTAATGAATAGGTCGTCGGTTCGATTCCGACAGGCGGCTCTCGGCATCCAACCGGCAGGTCAGGTTCCCGGCGCATCGAGGTGACGCCACGCCCGCCGGGCCGCTCGCTTTTGTCGCTGGCTCAGATGGGCATGGCGATGAAGGGAGAGGCGTACTCGTCGTCGCTCGCCAGGTTCTGCTCGGCCTCGGACGGGTCGATGCGGTGCCGTTCGGCCTCGAGGAACAGCCTGAGGAGGCTGACGTCGCCGGCCGTCGGGATGCCCGTCACCTCCTCGTGGGCAAGCACCCACGAGACGGCTGCGGTGATGCGAGCCTGGTCGTCGTACGGCTCGTACCACGTGGTGTGGGTGTGTTCCGCGCCGGCCGGCCAGTTGCGGCGGGACCCGGTCTTGATGGTCATCAGGCCGGCATCCTGGCGACGGACCTCCTCGACCAGAGCCAGGTAGTTGGCTCGGTACGACTCGTCGCGCCAGAGCACCGGATTGAGCGGCGTCAGGACCGTGGCGAACGGGTACCGCCGCAGCGCCTCGAGGTGTGTGGCCGCCGCGTCACGGCCGTGCCCCGTGATGCCGACGGCGCTGGTCAGCCCCTCGTCCACGGCGCGCGTCGCCGCCTCCAGGGCGCCGTCGGCTCCGGTCGCCAGATCGAGCTCGCCCAGATCACCGATCGCGTGCAGCTGCAGCAGGTCGACGCGGTCGGTCTGCAGTCGCTCCAGCGACGCGTTGATCTCGCGCCAGGCGGCCTCTCGGTCGCGGCGGCCCGTCTTGGTGGCGAGAAAGATCCGGTCGCGAATCTGCGGCATCCATGGTCCCAGCCGCAGCTCGGCGGAGCCGTAGCTGGCGGCCACGTCGAGATGGTTGATCCCGCCGTCGAGGACCTCCTGAATCGAGCGGTCCGCAACGTCCTGGGTGACGTCACTGAGGGCAGCAGCACCGTAGATCAGCACTGAACTTTGGTGCCCGAGTCGTCCGAGCCTCCGCGTCTCCATGCTGACCACCCTTGTCCCCCAAGTCCTTCCCGGCAACCTTTCGCCTTCTCAATCCACCAGCGCGCCGGCCTGAGCCGGACGGGGTCACGTCAGGATGACCAGCTGCTGGGTCGCCCGGGTCATGGCGACGTAGCGGTCGACGGCGCCGTCGATCCCCTCGCCGAACGCCTCCGGGTCGACGAGGACGACGAGGTCGAACTCGAGGCCCTTGCAGAGCTCCCGAGTCAATGACCGGACGCGGGACGTGTCCGGGAAGCTCGGATCGCCGACGACGCAGGCGATGCCCTCGTGGTTGGCGGCCAGCCAGGTGCCGAGGATCGCGTCCCGGTCGGCCCGCGGGGCATGACGCACCGACATCCCGGTCGTGCGGATGGAGATCGGCACGTTGGCGTCCGGTCGCACGGCCCGAATCACCGGCTCGGCTTCCGTCATGACCTCCTCCGGCGTGCGGTAGTTGATGGTCAAGGAGGCGACGTTGACGTCGTCCAGCCGGGCCCGCTCGAGCCGTTCCGGCCACGACTCGGCGAACTCGTGCCGAGCCTGCGCCCGGTCCCCGACGATCGTGAAGCTGCGGGTCGGGTTGCGCAGCAGCAGCATCTGCCACTCGGCGTCGGTCAGCTCCTGGGCCTCGTCCACGACGATGTGGGCGAAGGGGCCGGCCAGCTCGTCGGGGTCGGCGGTGGGCACCGCGCCGTCGTCCACCAACGATGCCCTGAGGTCCTCCCCACGCAGCATCGACATCACCTGCATCTCGGAGTCGTCGGTCGCGATGAGGTGGTCGATGACCCGGTCCATGCGGTCGCGCTCGGCCGCGAGGGTGGCGTCGCGTCGGCGCTTCCGGCGTGAGGCCTCCGGATCGCCGAGTCGTAGCCGGGCTGCGTCCAAGAGCGGCAGGTCGGGCACGGTCCAGGCCTGAGCCTGCTTGCGTTGCAGCTTCCGGACCTGATCGGGATCCAGCCAGGGGGCGCACCTGCGCAGGTATGCGGGTACCGACCACAGGTCTCCCACGATATCCGTGGCCTCGAGCACCGGCCAGGCCCGGTTGAAGGCCGTGGACAGCTCCTCGTTCTGCTGCAGCGACCGGCGCAGCTGGTCACCCGGGACGTCCTCGTCGTACTTGTCGACGAGGATCGCCAGCAGCGCCTCCCAGATCTCCTCGCGAGCCTCGTTGTGCGGCGTACCGGGGTCCGGCGTCGCGAACGCCTCGGCCCAGTCCTCCACACCAAGCCAGACCTCCGACCAGTCCGTCTCGACCACCATTCCCTCGGCGGGTGGGTCCTCGTACAACCGGACCGCGGGCTCGATCGCAGTGACCATCGCCGCCGACGACTTGAGCAGCGCGACGTCAGGGTCTGCCTCTTCCGCCGCTCTCACGCCCTCGGGGACGAGGTCCCGCAGGGTGCACGTGCGTACCCCTTCCTCGCCGAGGCTGGGCAGGACGTCGGCGACGTAGTTCAGATAGGGACGGTGCGGGCCCACGAAGAGGACACCACCCCGGCGGTGCCCCAGCCGAGGATCGGAGTAGAGCAAGTATGCGGTCCGGTGCAGCGCGACGACCGTCTTGCCAGTACCCGGACCGCCGTCGACGACGAGCGTGCCGCGGGATCCCGCGCGGACGATGGCGTCCTGGTCGGCCTGGATGGTGCCGAGCACGTCACGCATACGCCCGGACCGGCCGACGCCCAGACTGGCGAGAAAGGCCGACTGGTCGTCGAGGGCGGCGTGCCCCTCGAGCCCGTCCGGGGTGAAGACTTCGTCCCAGTAGTCGTTGACGCGGCCGCCGGCCCACCGGAAACGGCGGCGGCTGACCAGTCCCATCGGGTTGGCGTGGGTCGCACCGAAGAACGGCTCCGCCGCCGCGGAGCGCCAGTCGACGAGCAGCTGACGACTGTCGCGGTCGGTGAGGCCGAGTCGCCCGATGTAGACGGGTTCGGCGTCGCCCTCATGAACGATGCGGCCCAGACAGAGGTCGAGGCCGTAGCGCCGCAGCGTGCGGAGTCGACCGGTCAGTCGGTGGATCTCGAGATCCCGCTCGAGCACCCCCTGCCCGGTACCGGCAGGCGAGCGGCGTTCCGCGTCGAGCCGGCTGGTCAGGTCGGTGATCGCCTGCTCGAGGCTCTCCGCGATAGCCGCGAAGTGCTCCTCGTCTCGGGCGATCAATCCGGGGTCACCCTTGGCCGCGAGGTGGTCGGGAAGATCGAACGCACTGCTCATCACACGGGTCACGCCATTCGCTCCAGTCCGTAACACGTAGTCATGGACGGCGATTGTGCGTCGTGACCGGGGCCTTGCAGCAAGACCCCCGGCGCGCTATACGTTGATCACGGCGGGGGATTCGTTCCCCCTGGCCGCGTCAGGCCGCGGTCGGCGGGTCCAGCGACTCGCGAAGGTTCGCCAGCAGCTGGACCAGGAGTCGGGACACCTGCATCTGGGAGACGCCGAGCTCACGACCCACTTCCTGCTGCGTCAGCTCGTCGACGAACCGCAGCTTCACCAGCCGACGGTCCCGGGTGGAGAGGCGTTGTATCGCGCGACGCAGGTCGATCGATTCCGCGAGCGACTCGAGCAGGTCGGTGTCCTCGTCCGCGCGGGACCGGTCGTCCACCGCTCGCGACGAATCGTCACCGTCCAAGGGACTGCCGTGGAAGGCGACCCCCGCCTGACGGGCGTCGTCGACGAGGCGGATGTCGACGTCGAGGCACGAGGCGACCTCCGCCCGGGACGGCTCTCGACCCATCTCGGCCCGCAGCTGCTCCCCGGCGGCACGGACGTCGGTGACCCGATTCTGGAGCGACCGTGGCGGGCGGACCAGCCACGCCCGGTCGCGGAAGTAGCGCTTGATCTCCCCGGAGATGGTCGGCGCGGCGAAGGCGACGAACGGCGTCGCTGCCGTCGGGTCCCAGCGGTCGATCGCGAGACAGAGGCCCACCATGGCCACCTGGTCGACGTCGTCGTCCTCGACGCCCTTGTGGTGGTACCGGCGTGCGATCGCCAGGGCGACGACGCGGTTGAGGACCACGGCCCGGCTGCGGAGATCGGCCGCCTGGTCACCCGACCCGGCATCGCTCCGGGCGCTCGTGAGCAACATGCGAGTCAGCTGCTCTCGGCGCTCAGATGCTGGAAAACGGCGACCCCACGTTTCGGAAGCCGGCGCAACGGACATGGGTACTCACGTTCCCGGGCAGTTGTCTGCTCGAATCGGAAGGCGTCCGGTCACGTGGCTGAAACCGACATCGCCAGCAGAGCACAGAGCAGTCCGCTCCTCAATGCTTGGCGTCGTATCATTTTGGGCACAAACCAAAAACCGCTACAGCGAGCTCGAGGGGCGGACGATGCCGGGGCCGAGTGATCGCGCTGCACGGAACCGTGGCGACGCATACGAGGTCGTCCCCGTCGACGACCGCCTCGGCGCGGCCCTGCTCGCCGCCTCCCGGGCGATGGGCACCCGTTACCGCACGTCGCTGGCGCACCTGAGGCTGACCTACCCCCAGTTCCAGGTCATGTCCGTGCTGTGGGAGGACGGGTCCCACGTCGTCACGACGCTCGCCGACCGACTAGCCCTGGACGTGAGCACGATCTCTCCGCTGCTCAAGCGGTTGGAGGCGCGGGGCCTGCTGGAACGTCGCCGCGACGCCCAGGACGAGCGACGGGTCGTCGTGAACCTCACCGATAAGGGGCGCGAGCTGCGCGGTGAGGAGGTCGGCGTTCTGGAGCGCGTCAGCGTCGCCACGCACCTCAGCGTGGCCCAGGAGCAGGCGCTCGTGCGCCGGCTCAAGCGGCTGACCCGCTTCCTCGAGGGGTGACCGATCCGGCCGGGCGACGCGTCGCCGATCCGGCGGTCCTTCCGAGCTCAGCTGGCCGTCGGACTGACGACGCGCCGCCCGATCCGGCTGCCCCAGAAGACAATCGCGCCGACGACGAGGAATGCGACGAGGATGACGAGGCAGTAGCCGGCGACTGCCGCGTACCCCTGGTCGGGGTTCAGGAACGGGTAGGGGACCCAGCCGTCCGTAGCCCCGCGGAGCAGGACGACGACCAGCCACACGGCTGGGTACAGCAGCACTACCCACAACCGATCCAGCGGCAACCGGACCCGGTCGCGGAACGCGAGCCAGTCGACGATGCCGTACAGCGGCGTGACCACGTGCAGCACGACGTTGGCCCACGGAACCGGTACGCCGCCGGCTTCCTCGAGCGGGGCCAGCAGCGTCGCATACACGATGCCGACGATGACGATGTAGGTCGTCGCGGCGGCCCGGACCAGTGAGCGGGTCGGTTCGGCGAGGGCCCCCGGGGCGAGTGCGGACAGCAGGTAGACCGCGGCGAGGATGAGGTTCGACTGGATGGTGAAGAAGCCGAAGAAGTTGAGGGGGTTGATGCTGGTCCGCGACGCGACGTCGACGAGGGTTGCGACGACGGCCGCCAGGACGAGAAGGGCGATGGTGCCACGCAGGACTCGAGCGACAAGGGGTGTCTGCGGCACGGTCCGATTAAACCCGCCACATACCCCGTCCATTGGGACCCCGGGATGACCAGTCACATAGCCCGATCGAGTCATCTTCGGTATGCCGGAGGTCAAGTCTGGTGAGGTCCGGGGTGGCCGGAGTCGCGACTCCCTAGGGTCGGACGCATGGAAGGCGATCGGGGCGACCTGACAGACGAGGCCCTCCGCGAGGAGATCGAACTCGTGGGTGAGCTCGTCGTCGCCGCCACGGCCTCGCCGGGTCGGATGGCCCAGTCGGACGTTGACTCGGTCCTCGGCGTTCCCCTGGAGTGACGTCAGCCGACGACAACGGTCAGCGGGTCGGATCCGGCGTGGCGCGAGGTGTAGGCGCCGGCTGACTCGAGCCGGACGACGTCGCCCTCGGTGAGGTCGAGCGGCAGCTCCATCGGGGTCACCTGGTGCAGCAGGTCCGTGCTGCCGCAGGTCGGTCCGGCGAGGACACACGGTCCGGTCGGCCCACCGTCGGCACTGGTCTCGATCCGCAAGCCGATCGGCGAGGCGACGGTGTCGACCGGCCCAGCGACGGCCCCGGCATCGAGATGGACCCAGCGGGTGCCGCCCCGTCGGATCACGCCGACCACGGTGGTGACGAGAGCGCCCGCGTCGCCGACGACCGCGCGGCCGGGTTCGAGAATGGTGCGCGGGCGGTGGTCGCCGAAGGAGCGCTTCAGCTGGTCCTGGATCACCGCTCCGTATGCGGCGAGTTGCGGGGCGTCTCCCTCGTGCCGGGCGGGAAACCCGCCACCGAGTGCGAGCAGCCACGGAGCCATGCCGTGGCGGCGCAGGATGGCGAAAACCTTTGCCGCGTCAGCGATCGGCGGGCGCCACGCATTCGGGTCGCGCTGTCGGGAGCCGACGTGGAAGCCGACGCCGGCCGCGTCCAATCCGAGGTCGGCGGCGAGCCGGAGGATGTCGACGGCCTGGCCACCCGAGCAGCCGTACGTGCCGTCGCCCGACGTGACCAAGCGGCATACGACCGCCGTTCCTGGCGCCGTCTCGGCGACCTTGCGGACCTCCGGGACGGAGTCCACCACGAAGAGACGGACGCCGAGCGCGGCCGCCTCAGCGATGTGGTCGCGCTGCTTGACCGGGTCGGAGTAGACGAGGTCGTCCGGCGTCGCGCCGGCGGCGAGGCAGGCTCTGACCTCAGCCGGGCTCGAAACGTCGAAGTTCGCGCCGGCGGCGACGACGGTCGCGAGGACGTCGGGATGCGGATTCGCCTTGACGGCGTAGTGGATCGCCGTGCCCGCAAACGTGTGGGAGAGCGCCCGCAGGTGCTCGGCCACGACCGAGGTCTCGAGCTCGAGGAAGGGGGTCCCCAGCAGCTCGCGCCGACCGCGGCTCCGTACGTTCGGGGCCGCGACCACGGCGAGGTCGGTGGCGGGCTCGGTGATCGTCATGGCGTCTCCTGGTACAGGGGTATGCCCTCAAAGACTCGCCGGGGGACGTTCAGATACCGGATCCCACCAACGGCGGCTGGCCGACCGTCAGGGAGTCGGTGGAAGGATGCGCCCATGCAGACGCAACGGGGCGACGCGGTCACGACGGACGACGGCCCTACCGCCGCCGCGGAGGAGCAACAGGTGCGGACGCAGACGATTCAGCGGGCTCGGGCCACCACCGGGTCCTACTCGATCACCGTGCGCATCCACTCGGGTACGGATCCGGCCGTGGTCGGCCAGCTGGCCACCGCGGTCAGCGACGCCGGGGGGATCACCACGGCTCTCGACATCGTCGAGTCGCGGCACGACCGGCTGGTCATCGACCTGACCTGCTCCGCGGCGAACGGCGACCACGCCGGTGAAGTGGTCGAGGCGATCCGGGCTGTTCCGGGCGTCACCGTCCACAAGGTCTCCGACCGCGTCTTCCTCATCCACCTCGGCGGCAAGATCGGCGTCGAGCCGACGGTGCCGTTGCGCAACCGCGACGACCTGTCGATGGCCTATACGCCGGGCGTCGGCCGCGTCAGCATGGCGATCGCCGAGAACCCGGAGGACGTCTCGCGTCTAACGGTCAAGGGGAACTCGGTCGCCGTGGTGACCGACGGCAGTGCCGTGCTCGGCCTCGGCAACATCGGGCCGCTCGCGGCGATGCCGGTCATGGAGGGCAAGGCCGCGTTGTTCAAGCGGTTCGCCAACATCGACGCGTGGCCGATCTGTCTGGACACCCAGGAGGTGGACGAGATCGTCCGGACGGTCCAGCTCATCGCGCCCGGGTTCGGGGGGATCAACCTGGAGGACATCGCGGCGCCCCGGTGCTTCGAGGTCGAGGCGCGGCTGCGCGAGCTGCTCGACATCCCGGTCTTCCACGACGACCAGCACGGCACCGCGATCGTCGTCCTCGCCGCACTGCGCAACGCGTTGCGGTGCGTGGGAAAGCGCATCGAGGACATCCACATCGCCGTCAGCGGCGGCGGCGCCGCAGGCTCGGCCATCGTCTCGCTGCTCCTCGCCGCCGGTGCCCGCGACATCGTCGTCTGGGACCGGGAGGGGATCCTCAACCGGCACGACACGGCCTTGTCCCCGGCGAAGCACTCTCTCGCCGAGCGGACCAACCCGCGCGACCTGACCGGCACGCTGCGCGACGCCGTTGAGGGCGCGGACGTCTTCATCGGGGTGAGCGCCCCGAACGTCCTGGCTCCGGAGTGGATCGACGAGATGGCGGCGCAACCCATCGTCTTCGCACTGGCCAATCCGGACCCCGAGGTTGACATCGGCGAGGCCAGCAGGCGCGCCGCGGTCGTCGCGTCTGGACGCTCGGACTACCCGAACCAGATCAACAACGTCCTGGCCTTCCCCGGGGTCTTCCGCGGCCTCCTCGACGCCCGGGCCTCGCACGTGACGACCGACATGCTCATTCGCGCGGCGGACGCACTCGCGTCGGTGGTGACCGACGAGGAGCTCAACGCGAACTACATCGTCCCGAGCGTCTTCGCGCCAGACATCGTCAAGACGGTCGCCAGCGCCATCGCCGCGCGCGAATAACCTCCCTCGCAGGTCATCGAGCCCGACCGGCGTCCAGCGACATCGTTATGTTTTCGTTACTTATCCTGTTCGCGTCATCTATCTGCCCAGTGACCTGCGGAAAAACAGCCGTGTAACTCGTTTCTGTGCCTCTAGCGCAGCCGAATTGGTCGCGGTGCCAACGGGTTTGCTGTGAGGGGTGTTCCTTGTGTGACGAATGAGTCCTAGTGTCGGGTCCGTCCACGTCGCCAGGCTCACCGTCGCCGACGACGCGTGTGTCAAGGCGACACGCCGTTCGTTTGAGAGGACCACCGTGCCCGACGCTTTCCGGCCCGCGCGGCGTGTCACGCGTGCGGGCATCACCGCTCTCGCCGGCCTCGGCCTGGTCACCGGCATCGCCCTGCCTCTCTCCGCTGCGCACGCCGACCCGGTGTACCCGTCCGCCGACCAGGTGGCCGGCGCCAAGGCGGCCGCCGCGTCGGCCGCCGACCAGGTGACTGCGCTGGACCAACAGCTTGCGGCGTCCCGAGACCGCGTCGACAACCTCCAGCAGGCCGCCGGCAACGCCGCCGAGGAGGCCAACGGCGCCCAGCTGGCGCTCGAGCGTGCCGCGGCCGAGAGCGCCGACGCTCAGGCCAAGGCGGCCGACGCCCAGGCGGCCGCTGACGACGCAGTCCTGACCCTCTCCCGGTACGCCGCGGAGGTCTACCAGGGCGGCGGTGAGACGAGCCAGCTCAACATCTTCTTCGGCGACGGTGGGCCGCAGGAGGTCCTGGACAAGGCTTCGGGCGTCCAGGCCGTCGGAGCCGAGCGCGCTCGGATGGCGCAGGACGCCGAGTCCGCTCGCCTGCTCGCGGCCAACCTCCGGCAGGCCGCGTCCGAGGCCGAGGCGCGCCGCGCCACCGCGGCCGCAGCCGCCACCGCAGCGGCCGACCGGGCCCGCCAGGCGGCCCAGGACGCGGAGACGCAGACCGCCCAGATCGAGCAGCAGCAGCAGGAGATGGTCACCCAGCTCGCCGCCCTGCAGAACACCTCGGTGCAGCTCGAGCAGCAGCGACAGGCGGGCATCGCCGCCGAACAGCAGCGGCAGCGCGAGGAGGCGAATCGGCGGGCCGCCGAGGCGGCCGCCAAGGCCGCCGCCGAAAAGGCGGCGCGGGAGGCTGCGGAGCGCGCGGCTGCCGCGGCCGCCGCGGAAGCCGCGGCGCGGACCGCCCGAGAGCAGAAGGCGGCCCAGGAAGCCGCAGCCAAGGCGGCTGCGGACAAGGCCGCCGCCGACAAGGCGGCCGCCGACGCCCGCGCCGCCGCCGCGCGCGCTGCTGCCGCCGCACCGCCGCCGGCCACGACCAAGACGACCACGCCGACGACGACCAAGCCGACGACGACGAAGCCCACCGCGACGCCCCCGCCGCCTCCCGCACCCTCAGGCGGCGTGGCCGCGGTCATCGCCTTCGCGCGAGCTCAGCTCGGCGAGCGCTACGTCTGGGGCGGAGCCGGACCGGACGTCTGGGACTGCTCGGGACTCACGATGATGGCCTGGCGCCAGGCCGGAGTCCGGCTCTCGCACTACACGGGGTACCAGTGGGCCGAGACCGATCGCGTGCCCATCTCGCAGCTCAAGCCCGGCGACCTGGTCTTCTACGGGACCACCGGGCCGACCAGCCACCACGTTGGGCTTTACATCGGCAGCGGCCAGATGATTCACGCGCCGAACCCGAGCACCGTGGTCAAGATCGCGTCGATTTACTCGATGAGCGACCTGCTCCCGTACGGCGGCCGCCCCTAGCGGGCGCCCAGTACCGGTTCTTACCGCTTCCCGGACGGCTCAGCCGATGCGCTCGGCCAGCGACACGATGAGCCCCTCCGGGCCGCGCACGTAGGCCATTCGCCAGGTCTGCTCGTACTCGCCGATGCCGCCGACCAGCTCATAGCCGTCAGCGCCTGCCCGCTCGACTGCGGCCTCGATGTCGTCGACCTCAAACGCGACGTTGCGCAGGCCGAGCGCGTTGGCGGGCGCCGCGGGAGACGCCGGCAGGTGGGCGGGCCGGACGAAGCTCGAGAGCTCCAGCCGGGTGCCGTCGTCGGGTGGCCGCAGCATGACGATCTCGGTGCGCGAGTCGGGAATCCCGATCACCGTGTCGAGGAACTCGCCCTCCACGAACGTCCGGCCCTCGACCTCGAGCCCGAGGGCGACGAAGAACGCCGTCACCGCGTCGAGATCAGCAACGGTGATGCCGACATGGTCGAAGCGCCGAACGCGTGACACGGGTGTACCCGTCAGTGCTGGGTGTTCGGAAGACGCCAGCGCGCCGTGGTGAGGCCCACCTCGGACGCCCGGGCCAACGCCTCGGTGACGCACCGCTCGGCGCCCTCGCGGCCGTCCCAGCTCGCACCCTCCACCGACTTGCCCGGTTCGAGGTCCTTGTAGGTCTCAAAGAAGTGCTGGATCTCCAGCCGGTCGAACTCGTTGACGTGCTCGATCTCGGTGATGTGCGCCTGGCGGGGGTCCTTGGCGGGCACGCAGAGCAGCTTGTCGTCACCGCCGGCCTCGTCGGTCATGTGGAAGACGCCGATCGGTCGCGCCAGCACCTGGCACCCGGGGAAGGTGGGCTCGTCGAGGAGCACGAGCGCGTCGAGCGGGTCGCCGTCGTCACCGAGACTGTCCTCGACGTACCCGTAGTCGGCCGGGTAGCTCATCGATGTGAACAGCAGGCGGTCCAGCCGGATCCGACCGGTCTCGTGGTCGACCTCGTACTTGTTCCGCGCCCCTTTGGGGATCTCGACGGTGACGTAGAACTCCACGTTGACCCCCTCGGCCGGGTGGCATCCCCGCGCGACCGGTGTCGTCGGGGAGAATCGTGCCTCGCATCTTGTCAGAACGGGCCGGAC
>DATLQE010000216.1:0-5729 GCA_035535335.1 Lapillicoccus sp.
CGGCTCCTGGACCACGTCGGCGTCGCTGGCCTGGAGCCGCTCGAACGTCCCGTCGAGGTCCTCGGTGGCCAGGACGATGCTGGCGTACGTGCCCTTGGCCATCATCTCGGTGATGGCTCGCCGCTCCTCCTGGGTGATGCCAGGGGTGGCCTGCGGCGGGTACAGGACGATGGACGTCTCCGGCTGGTCCGGAGGGCCGACGGTGATCCAGCGCATCCCCTTGAAACCGACGTCGTTGCGCACCTCGAACCCCAACGTGTCGCGGTAGAACGCGAGGGCCGCCTCCGGGTCGTCGTGCGGGAGGAACGTCGAGTGGATCCGAATGTCCATGGCCGTCACGCTAGGTGGGGCTCGGCAACCGGCGCTTCTCGATTCCTGATCGGTCTGGTGACCTGCTTCGACACGCACGCCGGTATGCCGGCCGTGGCCTCCGCGGCTTCGCGCCGGTAGGTGCTCGGCGGCACGCCGACCAGCTCGCTGAACCGCGTGCTGAACGTGCCCAAGGACGAGCACCCCACGGCGAAGCAGACCTCGGTCACGCTGAGGTCGCCGCGGCGCAGGAGTGTCATGGCGCGCTCGATGCGCCGGGTCATGAGGTAGCTGTAGGGCGACTCACCGTAGGCGAGCCGGAACTGGCGGCTGAGATGCCCGGCGGACATGTTGACGCCGCGGGCCAGGGCCTCGACGTCCAGTGGCTGCGCGTAGTCCCGGTCGATCCGGTCTCGAACCCGCCGCAGCAGCGCGAGGTCGCGCAGGTGCTGCGTCTCGGCGGGTCGACTGGCCACCTTCGAGATGATGCCACCCCGCCCCAGTGCGGGCTCCGTCACGGTGTGACGAAGGGCGTATGCAGGTGGGCGGTTGCCAGCTTCGCTCTCCCACTGCGCGCCGCCATGAGAAGGCGACGCCGGGTGTCGGCGGCCATGGCCTGGTCGGACTCCGACCGGTAGGCCACGTCGGGGTTGGCCAGCTGCACTGCGTGGACCAGGACGTCTCCGGTGACCACGACCTCGTCGTCGCCGGCAGCCACGACGACCGACTGGTGCCCGACGGTGTGGCCCGGGGTGGGGAACACCGCGATGCCGGTGGACAGCTCGACCGAGCCGTCCACCTCGTCAAGAAGCCCGGCACCGAGCAGCGGCTCGACCGCATACCCCCAGATCGTCGGGTCGCCGCGCACCGCCGCCACCTCGACGGCCTGCACGACGTGCCGCGCGTCGCCGAACACCGGACGGCCGGCGCCGTCGACCACGCCGCCGCAGTGGTCCTCATGAAGGTGGGTGAGCACGACGGTATCGACGTCGCCGACACCGATGCCGACCTCGGCCAACGCCTCGACGAGCCGGCCGGGTAGCGGCGCCCACACCGCCGGGCTGCCTGGACCCCCGATCCCCACGTCGACCAAGGTCACCTTGCCCGTGGGCCGGCGGATGGCAACGCATCGGAAGTCGAGCGCCCAGCGCCCGTCGGGCCCGAAGGCCTGCGGGTCGAGGCGACGAGCCGCCTCCCAGTCCGCGTCGGTCGCCGACGGAAAGGCCTGCGAGCCGGTGGTCGCCAGCACACCAGAGGCGTCGACGACCGAGAGCAGCGTGTAGGGGCCGACACGCACCACGTCACTCCTCCGGGAGGTGAACGACGCGGTCGATGTGGTCGATGAGCACGCCCAACCGGGACAGCGAGGCTCCGGGGTCACCCGAGTGCTCCTCCAGCGCCAGCGTCATCATCACGCCCATCACCGCCGCCGCCCACATCCGCAGATCGGGGTCGTCGACCGGCCGGCCGAGCCGGACGGCAACTGCTTCGGCGAGCAGGTCGCGTGGCCGGGTGAGCTCCATCAACATGCCCCGCCGCAGCTCGGGAACCGACCGGATGAGGTCGTTGCGGACCATCTCCAGCTGCAGGTGCTCGTCGGACATGTCCTGAAAGGCCACGCCCACGGCGTATTTCAAGGCCGCGAGCGGGGTGAGCTCGGCCGGCGCATCGATCATGATCTCGAACGTCTGCCGGTCCATGAGGTCGGTGAGGACGGTGTCCTCCTTGGCCGGGAAGTACCGGAAGAACGTGCTGGGCGAGACCTCGGCGGCCGCGGCGATCTGCTCAACGGTCGTCTCCGCGTAGCCCTGCTCGCGGAACAGCCGCAAAGCGTGTTCCTGGAGCGCCGCCTTGGTCTTGGCCTTCTTCCGCTCCCGCAGGGTGAGCACCGGCTCAGCGGGTCCCCGGGTCGTCGGCATAGGCCGATTGTGCCGAAACCGGAGCGCCGTCGTGGGCGGCCACGACCCGGCCGTCCGGCAGGCGCCGCCAGACCATGGTCGCCCCCACCGCACAGACGGCCGCACTGACCCACATCGTCGCGGTGAGCCCGCCGACGAAGGCGGAGCGAACCGCATACGCCAGCGACGCCGAACCAGACTGGGCGGCGGCGGCCATGCCGGTGGCGACGTTGCGCCCGAGCGCGTCGGACAGCTCGGCCGGGAGGCCGGTGGGCAGGCCGGACCGGTATGCCGCGTTGAGCAGCGCTCCGAGCACAGCGATGCCGGCGACGCTGCCGACCTGCCGCAACACCTGGATCAGGGCAGAACCGGCTGCCGCCCGGTCGCGCGGCAGCGCCGCCAAAGCGCCGTTCTGGCCGCAGAACAGCGCCCCGCCGATGCCGGCGCCGACGAGGACGGTCCAGGCGGCGGTCAGCGCATACCCGCTGTCCACCTCGATCCGGGTGCCCAGCAGGAACCCGGCAGCACCCACAAGGAAGCCCGCCACACCCAACACGCGTGCCCCGAACCTGGGCAGCAGCACCATGGTGACCCGCAGCCCGACGAACAGGCCGACGACCATCGGCACCGAGCCCAGGCCGGTCCCCAGCGCGTCCTCGCCGAGAACCCCCCGAAGGTATTGCGGGACCACGAACATCGCCCCGAAGAAGGCCAGACTGGCGACAGCAGCGGTCAGCGCGCCATACCGGAACGCCGGCTCCCGCCACAGCACGGGGTCGACGACCGGCTCGAATCCGCGGTCGCGGCGTTGCCACCAGACGAACACAGCGACCAGCACCCCCCCGGCCACCAGGGCGCCGATGATGAGTGGGTCGGTCCACCCACGCTCCGGTCCCTCGATGACTCCGTAGGTGGCGGCTACCAGGCCGATGGACGTGAGGAGGATGCCGACGACGTCCACCGGCCGTCCGCGCGAGCCGGTCGTCTCGGGCAGGAAGAGCACCACCGCCACGAGAGCGAGGGCGATGACCGGGAGGTTGACGACGAACACGGAGCCCCACCAGAAGTGCTGGAGAAGTATGCCCGCGACGATCGGGCCCAGCGGTAGTCCCACCATCGTCGAGATGCCGAGCACCGCGATCGCCCGGGTTCGCTCGGCGGCGTCGAAGAGCACGACGACCGAGGACATCGCGAGGGGAATCAGGACGGCGGCTCCGACGCCGAGCAGCGTGCGAGCGGCGAAGAGACTGCCGGCGCTCGTGGCCAGTGCGCACCACAGGGAGCCGACGAAGAAGACGACCAGCCCGACCATCGTCCAGCGCTTGCGCCCGTACCGGTCCCCCAGCAGGCCCGCCGGAAGCAGCAGCGCGCCGAGCGCCAGGAGGTAGCTGTCCGCGAACCACTGCAGCTGCGCGTTCGAGGCGTGCAGGCTCACGCCGATGTCGGGAACGGCGACGTTGAGGATCGTCGTGTCGAGGCCGATGACGAGCACGGTCGTCGCGGTCGCGGCGAGGGCCCACCAACGCCGATCCCCGCTCTTCTGCGACTCACTAGTTTTTGACAATAACATGTTTTTGATAGTGACTGTCAGATTCGCCGCTGTCAAGGGGCGCCACATCGGGATGTCGGTCGGGTGTGCGTTGCGTGACAGCGCTTGCGCGGGTTACTGACGGGTAGCATGATGGAGTTACCGACGAGTAACCCTTCGGAGGCGACCACTCCATGAGCCACTACCGCAGCAACGTGCGCGACCTCGAGTTCGCGCTCTTCGAGGTCTTCGGCCGCGGCGATCTGCTCGGCCACGGCCCCTACGAGGCGGTCGACGCCGACACAGCGCGCGCCATGCTGCAAGAGGTGGCCCGGCTTGCCGAGCACGAGCTGGCCGAGAGCCTGCTCGACTCCGACCGCAACCCTCCGGTCTACGACCCCACGACGCACTCCGTGACGATGCCGGAGTCGTTCCGGAAGTCGTATGCCGCCTACGTCGATTCGGGTTTCTGGGCCATCGACGTCCCGGCCGGCCTGGACGGCACGGTCGTGCCGCCGTCGTTGCGATGGGCGGTCAACGAGCTGATCCTCGGCGCGAACCCCGCCGTCGGCATGTATGCGTCGAGCTTCTCCTTTGCCAAGCTGCTCTACCTGCTCGGCACGGACGACCAGAGGAAGCTGGCCAAGCTCATGGTCGACCGCAAGTGGGGCGCGACCATGGTCCTCACCGAGCCGGACGCCGGCTCAGACGTCGGCGCCGGGCGCGCCAAGGCGGTCCAGAACGCCGACGGAACGTGGAACATCACTGGCGTCAAGCGATTCATCACGTCGGCCGAGCACGACCTCACCGACAACATCGTCCACTTCGTCCTGGCCCGCCCCGAGGGCGCCGGGCCGGGTACCAAGGGTCTCTCCCTGTTCGTCGTCCCCAAGTTCCACGTCGCCGACCTCGACACCGGCGAGCTGGGCGAGCGCAACGGCGTCGTCGTCACCAACGTCGAGCACAAGATGGGCCTCAAGGTCTCGACGACCTGCGAGGTGACCTTCGGCGACCGCACACCGGCGGTCGGCACCCTGCTCGGCGACGTCCACGACGGCATCGCCCAGATGTTCCGGGTGATCGAGCATGCGCGGATGATGGTCGGCACCAAGTCGATCGCGACGCTGTCGGCCGGGTACCTGCAGGCGCTGGAGTTCGCCAAGCAGCGGGTTCAGGGCGCCGACCTCACCCAGCAGGCCGACAAGAGCGCACCGCGCGTCACCATCACCCACCACCCCGACGTGCGCCGGTCGCTGATGCTCCAGAAGGCGTACGCGGAAGGGCTGCGGGCGCTCGTGCTCTACACCGCGACGCAGCAGGACGCCATCGAGGCAGCTCAGATCGCCGCCGGCTCGGAGCAGCTGCCCGACGACTCGCCGGCCCAGCTGGCCCGCCGGGTGAACGACCTGCTCCTGCCGGTGGTCAAGGCGCTCGGCTCGGAGCGCGCCTGGGTGTTGCTCGGGACCGAGTCGCTTCAGACGCTGGGCGGGTCCGGGTTCCTCCAGGACTACCCGATCGAGCAGTACGTGCGGGACGCCAAGATCGACACCCTGTACGAGGGGACCACGGCGATCCAGGGTCTCGACTTCTTCTTCCGCAAGATCGTCAAGGACCAGGGCGTCGCAATTTCCTACGTGGCCATGCAGATCCAGGAGTTCGCCAAGGACCTCGGCGCCACCGGCGGTGCGCTCGACAAGGAGCGCGAACTGCTCGGCCAGGCGCAGGCCGACGTCCAGGGCATCCTCGAGTACGTCGGGAGCGAGGCCTTCAAGTCCGACCCCCGCATGGGTGGCGAGCTGCGCAACGTCTACAAGGTCGGGCTGAACACGTCCCGGCTGCTGCTCGCCGCCGGTGACCTCGTTGTCGGCTGGCTGCTGCTCCGGGAGGCCGAGGTGGCCCACGAGGCGCTGACGTCTCGCGGCGACACGATCAGTGCCAAGGACCGCGACTTCTACACCGGCAAGGTGGCGGCGGCCCGGTTCTTCGCGCAGACC
>DATLQE010000217.1:0-12961 GCA_035535335.1 Lapillicoccus sp.
CCAGACGACGTCGACCCGGCTCGCCCTCCAGCCCGTCGCGAAGGTCGACGGCGGCGTCACCCAGCCGTCCATCAGCGGCGTGTCCTCCGGGCCGAGGGAGGCGGTCTGGCCGGCGCGGCCCTGGAGGCTGAATCCCTGCCAGTGCCCGGGGTCGTCGAGCTGACGGAAGAAGCCGGTGACGACGAACGGCTTCGGGAAGGAGGTGGGCTGCAAGCCGGCGACGAGCACTTCGACGGGGTTGAGCTGCGTCCCGAGCGCCCAGCCCTGCACGTTCGCCTCGGCCGCCGACACCGCGATCTCGTAGGGGTTGGAGGGGCACCGGCCGGTCGTGATCTCGAGCGCCCGGCAGGTGTCCTGCGGCCCGACGAGCTGGACGGTCGACGGCCGCCCGGCCACGCCGACGAGGTTCACCCGACCGGACCACAGCTCACTTCCCGCGTCGTAGAAGGGGACCAACGCGGTCGGGAAGGTGCCGCGGACCACGGTCGGCTCGGGGGGAACCCGGTCCGCCTGAACCGATTCCCCGACGATCGAGGTCGCCACCGCGCTCTGTCGCGTCAGCCCGTCGCGCAGCAGGGACTGCTCGAGGGCCCGCTCGTAGAGCGGGCCGAAGACGGCGCACGCGGTGATGAGGGCCGACAGAAACAGGAGGGTCACGGCCTGGGCGCGTCGGTACCGGATCGCCGCCCACACCGCACACCTCCGAGGTCCATCTCCGCGGAGACACACACCTGGCCCCCCGGGCCGCTCGACCCTACCTCCGGCGGCCGGGCGCTCCCCGAGAGGTCAGGCGAGCCGGACGAGGGCGACAGAGTGGCCGGGCAGCCGCAGGAGATCGTCGGTATGCGGCGTCGCGGCCGGATCCCAGGCCAGGACCACCTCGGCGTCGGGACCACACCCCCGAACCGGCACATCGACCGGCTCGGCCGAGAGGTTCGCCACGACGCGCAGCCGTCCCCGCGCCATGACCAGCCACTCGTCGCCGTCGCCGGTCTCCACCGTCACCGCGTCGAGGCGGTCGTCCTTGAGGTCGGCGTGCCGCCGCCGCTCGGCGACGAGGGACGCATACCAGTTCAGCATCCGAGCGTGCGTGGGCTGCGCGAGCTCGGACCAGTCGAGGACGCTCCGGTCCCGGGCGGTCGGGTCCTGCGGGTCGGGGACGTCCTCCTCGGCCCAGCCGTGCTCGGCGAACTCGGCCCGCCTCCCGGTGCGCACGGCGTCGGCGAGCTCGGGCTCCTCGAAGGAGGTGAAGAACTGCCAGGGCGTGCTGGCCGCCCACTCCTCACCCATGAACACCATTGGCGTGTAGGCCGACGTGAGGTAGAGGGCGGCGCCGATGGCCTGCTGCCCCGGTGTGACGGAGGCACTGATCCGGTCGCCCTGTGCTCGGTTGCCCACCTGGTCGTGGGTCTGCAGGTACCCGAGGAACTGCGCCCCGCGGTGCGACGCAGGATCGACCGGCGCACCCCAGGTGCAGCCCCGGAACGAAGACCACCGGCCATCGTGGAAGAAGACGTCGTGCAACGTCTTGGCGAGGACACCCGGCGCGGCGAAGTCGGCGTAGTAGCCCTGCGTCTCGGCCGTGAGCGCGGTGTGGAGGGCGTGATGGACGTCGTCGTCCCACTGAGCGGTCATCCCCCAGCCGCCCTGATCCGTCGGCGTCACGACGAGCGGGTCGTTCAGGTCGCTCTCGGCCACCAGGGCCAGCGGCCGGCCCAGCTCGCCCGACAGCACGGCAACCTGGTCGGACAGCTCCGCGAGGAAGTGCGGCGTCGAGTCGTCGCGCAGCTCGTGGATCGCGTCCAGCCGCAGCGCGTCGACGTGGAAGTCGCGGAACCAGCGCAGCGCGTTGTCGGCCAAGAACCGGCGCACCTCCGCGGAGTCCGGTCCGTCGAGGTTCACTGCCGGCCCCCACGGGGTGGTGTGGCGCTCGGTGAAGTAGGGCCCGAAATTCGTCAGGTAGTTCCCACTCGGACCGAGATGGTTGTACACGACGTCGAGGCAGACCCCGATCCCCCGCTGGTGGCAGGCATCGACGAACCGC
Source organism: Lapillicoccus sp. (assembly GCA_035535335.1). Classification (GTDB taxonomy): domain Bacteria; phylum Actinomycetota; class Actinomycetes; order Actinomycetales; family Dermatophilaceae; genus Lapillicoccus. Next base: position 2,045 of record DATLQE010000217.1, read on the forward strand.
TGCAACGCGGCCGGACCGCCGTACGGGTCGTGGACCGCATACAGGTCGACGCCGTCGTACCCCCATCCCCAGCGACCGGGGAAGGCGGCCACGGGCATGAGCTCGACGACGTCGACGCCGAGCGCGACGAGGTGGTCGAGCCGGCTCGTGGCGGCGTCGAGCGTGCCACCGGAGGTGAAGGTGCCGACGTGAAGCTCGTAGAAGACCCCGCCGACCGCGCCCGCCCCGCCCCGGGGACCGGGCCAGCCGACGTCGCCCCACGTGTGGGCTGCCGCGTCGAAGGTGCGGCTCGGCCCGTGCACGCCGCGCGGCTGCCAGGCGCTGCGCGGGTCGGGGAAGGGCGGGCCGCCGTCGACCCGGAACGCGTAGTCGAAGGGCGCGGGGCGATCGGTGGCCACCGCCCACCAGCCACCGGGCTGCCGGGACATGGGCACGGTGGTGACGACGCCGCCCAGCGGCTCGATATCGACATTGACCCGCTTCGCGGCGGGTGCCCACACGCGAATCGCCTTGTCAGTCATGCGTTTTGGTGAGGAGGGCTACGGGCAGGCGATCGAGTATGCCGGCGAGCGGCACCGCTCCGTCGCTGTCCACCGCCCGTCGCGTCAGCCGGTCGGTCCAGCGGCCGGCCGGGACGGCGACCGCCGCGGCACCCCAGCCGTCGAGCGACGCCGCGAGCCGGGTCACGACGGCGACGACCTGGTCACCGGACGAGTCCCCGCGAGCGACCGCGAAGGCGTGCGCAGTGTCCGTCCGCACCGGGCGCACCGAGGCGGTCGGGCCGACGAACCACTCGGGATGGTCGCGGCGCAGCCGCAGCGCCCGGCTGGTGACGAGCAGCTTCTCGTCGTCGAGGTCCCCAGGGTCGGCGCCGCGGTCGAGACGGGACAGGCGTTCGGCCCGCACCGCGAAGTCGACCGGCCGGCGGTTGTCGGGGTCGACGAGGGAGAGGTCGACGAGCTCGGTGCCCTGGTAGACGTCGGGAACGCCGGGCAGCACGAGCTGCAGCAGCTTCTGGCCCAGGATGGTGGCGCGCGCGGCGGAGGCCGTCGAGGCGACCCACGCCTCGACGTGGGCCCGGAGGGCAGTGTCGCCGAGGACGCCGCTGACGAAGGTGGTGACCGCCTCCTCGTAGCCCTCGTCGGGATCCGACCAACCGGTGTGCAGCTTGGCCTCGCGAACCGCCTTGGTGGCGTGCGCCTGCAGCCGAGCCTCGTCGAGCGGCCAGGCACCGACCAGCGTCTGCCACAGCAGGTACTCGGTGGCGCCGTCGAGGCGTTCGGACCGGAACGGCCGGGCTGTCTCCTGGGCGTCGCGCACCCAGTCGCGCCAGGCGGTGGGCCGCTCGGAGAGGACGGCCAGCCGGGCCCGGACGTCCTCGGAGCGCTTGGTGTCGTGCGTGGAGAGTGTCGTCATCGTCAGCGGCCAGTCCTCAGCGAGCCGCTCGACAAAGGCGGTCAGCTCGTCGGGGGCGACGGCGAAGTGGGCTGGGTCGCCGCCGACCTCGTTCAGCCCGACAAGCCGGTAGTACCGGTAGAACGCGGTGTCCTCGATGCCCTTGGCCATGACCGGTCCGCAGGTCTGCTGGAACCGGATGACGAGGTCGTCCACCGCCGGTCCGACCTCCGCGCGGACGTCCTCGCCGACCCGGCCGAGCACGAGATCGCGGACGACGTCGAGCACCGCGTGGTCCTGCGAGTCGAGATGGTCGCGGGCGCGCTCGACCGCCTCGTCGAGGACCCGCTGAGCCTCCGGAGACACCCCTTCACCGGGCACGACGTACGCGCGGTAACGGTCCATGGCGACCAGGAGAGCGACGAGCGCCCGCTCGACAGAGTCAATGGGCGGGCGGACCGGGGACGACGGCGCCGCCAGCACGTCGTCGGCCCGGCGGACCAGCCGCAAGACCTCCGGCACCAGCGTCGACCCCACGACGAACTGCTTCGAGGCGGTCACGACCTCGTCCAGGGTGAGCCGGGCGCCGGAGACGAGCGCCAGCAGGTCGGTCAGCGGCTGCTCGCCCGCCGGGTCCACGAAGAGCCCCCCGACCCGCCAGAGCAGGTCGTAGCCCGTCGTCCCGGCGCACTCCCAGTCGCGGGGAAGCCGCTCGTCGCCCTCGAGGATCTTCTCGACGACCACCCAGGCGCCGTCCGTCGCGGCGGCGAGCCGCAGCAAGTAGCCGCGGGGATCGGCCAGGCCGTCCGGGTGGTCGATGCGCAGTCCGTCGACGGACCCGTCCTGCACCAGGTCGACGAGCAGGCCGTGGGTCGCCTCGAACACGTCCTTGTCCTCGACCCGTACCGCGGCGAGCGATCCGACGTCGAAGAAGCGCCGGTAGTTCAGCGTGCTCGCCGCCGCCCGCCACGACTCGAGCCGCCACCACTGCTGGTGCACAAGCTCCGCCGGCGGCAGCTGCTCGGTGCCCGGCCGGACCGGCAGCTCGTGGGCGTAGTACCGGACCACGGTCTCGTCACCGCGGGGCCCGCCGTCGGCGGCGACCTCGATCTCGCCGCCGGCCAGTGACTCCTCGAGGGTGCCGCCGAGCACCGGTATGACGATCCGGTCGTCGGCCGCGTCCCAGTCAACGTCGAACCAGGAGGCATACGGCGACTGGCGGCCCTCGCGCAGCACCGACCAGAGGGGCGCATTGAGGTGCTCCGGCTCAGGCACCGTCATGTGGTTGGGGACGACGTCGACGACGACCCCCAGCCCGCGCTCGTGCAGCGCGGTGACCATGGCGTCGAACGCCTCGCGGCCACCGGCCTCCTCGCTGAGCCGGGTGTGGTCGACGACGTCGTAGCCGTGGGTCGAGCCCGGGGCGGCCTGCAGCACGGGCGAGAGGTATGCGTGGCTGACGCCCAGGTTCGCAAGGTGGTCAGCGACGGCGGCCACGTCGTCGAACCCGAACGCCGCCTGGACCTGGAGCCGGTAGGTGGCCGTCGGGACCCGACCGTGCGGACGTCCGGAGGCGGGGTCGGTCACTCCTCGGGCCCGCACGGGCTGCGCAGCACGACGATGCTGCGCGCCGCGACGGAGAACTCGGTCTCCGGCTCGAGGACGGCCGACGCCTGGACCACGGCCGACGCCGCGATGCCCGGATCGCCCGCCGTTGCCATGGCGTGGGTGGCCGACTCCGGGACCATCGCCGTGTCGATCTCGATGTACCACTCAGCGCCGTACTCCTCCTCCGGGAGGGTGAAGGTGATCGGCTCGTCGTTGGCGTTGAAGACGACGAGGAAGCAGTCGTCGCGGATGGGGATGCCGCGGCGGTCCGGCGCCGGGATGGCCAGGCCGTTGAGGAACACCATCAGTGACCTCGCCAGCCCGTCGTTCCAGGCCTGCTCGTCCATGTGCTTGCCGTTGGGCATGAACCAGGCGATGTCACCCAGGTCGCTTTCGCCGCCGTGCTGGGCGCTACCGGCGAAGAACCGGCGCCGGCGGAACACCGGATGGGCCTTGCGCAGCTGGACCAGCCGTCCGGCGAACCGCAGCAGCTCGGCGTCGTCGTCGTCGAGATCCCAGTCGACCCAGGTCAGGTCGTTGTCCTGGCAGTAGCCGTTGTTGTTGCCCAGCTGCGTCCGACCCAGCTCGTCGCCGTGCGCGATCATCGGAACGCCCTGCGAGAGAAGGAGAGTGGTGAGGAAGTTGCGCTGCTGTCTCAGCCGCAGCCCGTTGACCTCTGGGTCGTCGGTGGGTCCCTCGACGCCGCAGTTCCAGGAGCGGTTGTGACTTTCGCCGTCTCGGTTCCCCTCACCGTTGGCCTCGTTGTGCTTCTCGTTGCAGGAGACCAGGTCACGCAGGGTGAAGCCGTCGTGGGCGACGACGAAGTTGATCGAGGCGATCGGCTTGCGGCCGGAGTGCTCGTAGAGGTCCGAGGAGCCGGTGAAGCGGGAGGCGAACTCGGCGAGCGTGGCCGGCTCGCCGCGCCAGAAGTCGCGGACCGTGTCTCGGTACTTGCCGTTCCACTCGGTCCAGAGCGGCGGGAAGTTGCCGACCTGGTAGCCGCCGTCGCCGAGGTCCCAGGGCTCGGCGATGAGCTTGACCTGGCTGATGACGGGATCCTGCTGGATGATGTCGAAAAAGGCGGAAAGCCTTGACACGTCGTGGAACTGGCGGGCCAGCGTCGCCGCCAGGTCGAACCGGAACCCGTCGACGTGCATCTCGAGCACCCAGTAGCGCAGCGAGTCCATGATCAGCTGCAGCACGTGCGGGTGCCGCATCAGGAGCGAGTTTCCGGTGCCGGTGGTGTCGTAGTAGTGAGCCGGGTCGCCGTCGACGAGCCGGTAGTAGGAGGCGTTGTCGAGGCCGCGGAAGGCCAGCGTCGGGCCCTTGTGGTTGCCCTCGGCGGTGTGGTTGTAGACGACGTCGAGGATGACCTCGATGTCTGCCTCGTGCAGCGCCTTGACCATGCTCTTGAACTCCGGGACCTGCTCGCCCCGGGTGCCGTAGGCCGCATACTCGTTGTGCGGAGCAAAGAAGCCGATCGTGTTGTAGCCCCAGTAGTTCCGCAGACCCTTGTCCTGCAGCGTGAAGTCCTGCACGAACTGGTGGACCGGCATAAGCTCGATGGCGGTGACCCCGAGCCGGGTCAGGTGCTCGATGGTCGCGGGATGCCCGATCCCCGCATACGTGCCGCGGATCTCCTCCGGCACGTCCTCGAGGAGCCTGGTGAGACCCTTGACGTGCGCCTCGTAGATGATCGTGTCGTGGTACTCGTGCTGGGGCGCGCGGTCCTGGCCCCAGTCGAAGAACGGGTTGATCACGACCGAGGTCAGCGTCTTGCCGAGGCTGTCCTCGGTGTTGGGGGTGTCGTCGAGGCCCCCCTCGGGGTCGTCGAAGTCGTAGCCGAACAGCGACGAGTCGCCCGTCATCTCTCCGTCGACCGCCTTGGCATAGGGGTCGAGGAGCAGCTTCTCGGGAATGCAGCGGGCGCCGTGTGACGGCTCGTACGGGCCGGACACGCGGTAGCCGTAGCGCTGGCCGGGCTGCACCCCAGGCAGGAACCCGTGCCACACGAACCCGTCGACCTCGGGCAGGACGATCCGCGTCTCCCGGCCACGGCCGTCGATCAGGCAGAGCTCGACCTTCTCCGCGACCTCGGAGAAGATGGCGAAGTTGACCCCGACGCCGTCGTAGGTCGCGCCGAGGGGGTAGGGCCTGCCGGGCCAAATCTCCATGGATGCCTTTCGCTCGCTCCCCGGCTCCGTGCTCGGGGATCAGGCACGACGTCGCTGGCGGGCCACCCTCCATCCTAGGGAAGCGAGCGGCAGCGGGCTCGGCGAGCCCGAATCGTCGCCCAGAGGCAGCAGCGCCCCGCTCGAAGGTCAGCGGGACGGCGACTGCCGCAGCCGGTCCAGGAGCGGCTCGAGGGGAAGCACGGCGAAGCGGATGAACGCGTCGCTGCAGGCGTACGGCATCACGAGGAGATCGCCGTGGAGAAGCGCGCCACACGTGTAGACGACATTCGGCACGTAGCCGATCTGCTCCTCCTCGGTGGGCACGAGCAACGGTTCTGACAGCACTCCGCGCACGCGCAGGGGATCGTCGAGGTCGAGAAGCATCGCCCCGAGCGCGTAGTGGCGGACCGCGCCCACGCCGTGCGTGATCACCAGCCACCCCTCCGGCGTGGCGAGCGGCGGGGCTCCTGTGCCGAGCTGGACTGCCTCCCAGGCCCGCCGCGGCCGTTGAAGCAGCCCCAGGTCGTCCCACCAGTCGCCGTCGGGCGAGGCACCGAGGACCAGGGCCTCCCGGTCACGACGCGCCACGCTGAGCAGCTGCCCGGACACCCGCCGGGGGAACAGCGCCATGCCCTTGTCGCGCGCGGCCGGCCCGAACAGTCGCGAGGCGGTGAACGTGCGGAAGTCCGTCGTCGAGAGCAGGTGCGAGGTGACCGCGGCCCCGTCGTACGCGGTGTAGGTGCCGCGGTACTCCGTCGGGAGAGACCCGTCCTCGACGAAGGGCACCAGCCGGACGTCCTCGACTCCGCCCCGCTCCGCGCTGCTCACGGGGAACAGCACCCGCTCGGCCACCTCACTGTCGGCGCGGAAGCGGGCGACGTACCGGCTCTCGACCGCCAGCCGCACCTGGTGGAGCAGGTCGGGGGCGGCACCGTCCTCCTGCAGCCGTTGCAGCACCGCGTCGACCTGGTCGGTGGCGAGCGTCCGTCCGACTTTGGCAGCGGGGTCCGACCTCTCGGCGCGCGCGGCGAGCTCGGCCACATCCCCGCCGGCGGCCCGTACCGCGTGACTCAGGTAGTCGGCCGGCCACATCTCGGCCGACACCGACGGCCGCACCACCTGGTGTCCGACCGCGTCCATCCGGATCTGTCCCTGCCCCCCGATGACACCGGTGCGGAACTCCAGGCTCGAGATGTGCCCCTCACCGATGGCCCGCACGGTGAGGACGAAGCGCAGCTCGTCGGCGGCCAGACCGCCCTGGTCCGGGTGCGGCACGATGGACGGGTTGAGAATGGCCGCCGCCTCGACCGCATACTCCTGGGTCAGAAAGGCACCGAGCAGCTCACGGCGTTCGGGTGTGAGGCGGCCGCCCTCGAGGTCCGCGTAGCCCGCGTGCTCGTCGAAGACCGCTCGAGCCTCGGGATGACGAGCCGACAGCGACCGGACCAGCGGTGGCAGCGTCTCGGCGACCTCCTCGTCGGACAGGGACAGCACCCGCCGGATCACCGACTCCGCCCGGGACAGCCCGACGCTGACCAGCTCGTAGCCCGGACGGAACGGCCTCAGAATCGTCCGGCGTGGGTCGGCCCGCAGGGTCGGCCCCACTCGCTGCACCGACACGCGACCATGACCGGTCGTCACCATCCGGCCCACGGCCCCCCGATCTGATCAGCCACGCGGGTCAGTCCGACAGTCTGCCGTGCTCCTTGACCAGCTGTCGGACGGCGAGGAGGGCCAACGTGGACTCCGCGCCCTCGTTGGCGTTGACCCCACCCACCGTCAGGCCATCATGACAGCCCCCGCTGACGTCGTCGGCCAGCGGTGTCTCGACGTCGTTCCAGCCGTCGAACCACTGCTCGCACCGGAGCAACGTCGTCGCCCAGCGATCGTCGCCCGTGATTCGGAGCGCTCGGGCACAGGCTTCCGCCAGCGCCGCGACCTCGATGGGCTGCTGGTCGAATGCCGGGCGGGGATCCCCGGGCGCCCAGCCGGCCGCCGGACTGACGCTCAGGTGGCCGCGAGCCGACGTCTCGACGTCGACCAACCAGTCGAGCAGAGCGAGCCCCCGGTCGAGTGAGGGTCCGTCGCCGAGCGCCGCCCCGGCGGCGACCAGAACCTCGGGCAGCACGGCGTTGGCGTAGCGCAGCCGTGACTCGGGCCAGGGCCAGGGCCCGCCGAATGAGGTGACCGAGGACACCAGGTCCGCCGCGTCGGCGAGGAGGGACCGGGCGGCTGCGTGCCCGGGGTGGCGCTGGAGGACCTCGGCGGCGCCGAGACCCGCATACGCCATCGAGCGGAGGAACGGCGACCGCACGCCCGCAGCCGCGTCGAACACCGGTCGGGCCCGAGCGCCGTGGTCTCCTCCGAGGCGAACCAGGGTGCCGAGCGCCCAGACGCCTCGTCCCCACCAGTCGCCGCACGACGCCTCGTCGGTCCAGCGGCCGGTGCCGTGGGCCCGGCGGTTGTGGGCTCGACCGTCCGGGGTGAAGGCGGCCACGACGAAGTCGAGGGACGTCCTGAAGAGCGGCTCGGTCTGGGGCGGCGGCTGCGGGTCGCGGGCGAGGACGAGCAGGGCCCGGGCCACGTCGTCGAGGCAGTACCCATGATGGGTCAGGGGATCGAGCCCACGGGCGTGCTCGACGACGCCGAACGCGTCGCTGAGGCGGAGCAGGTGGGCGTACGAGAGCGGGCGGTCTACGGTCGTTTCGGCGGTCACGAGGCCAGCACGTGCCGGCTGACCGCCTCGACGCCCAGCCGCTGGTACGCCGCGCCGACGGCGGACCAGGACAGCGACGGAGCCAACCGCGAGGCGCGCCGCCGCAGGCTGGCGGCCAGTCCGGGTTCGGTGACGACCCGGCGCACGGCGGCGGCGATGGACGCGGGATCACGGGGCGGGACCAGCAGGCCGACTCCCCAGCCGAGGAGCTCCCGAGCGTGCGGGAAGTCGGTCGAGACCACGGCTCGCCCCGCGGCCACCGCCTCCACGAGGACGCCCGAGGTGACCTGGTCACGTGACTCGTACGGCAGCAGCACCAGGTCGGCGGTGGCCACCACCTGACGGAGGTGTCTCGTGGTGAGATAGCGGCCGTCGAAGCGCACGCGGTCGGCCACGCCGGCCTGCCGGGCCCGCTCGACGAGCGACTCGCGGTAGGTCTCGCCGCGCGCCGCCAGCACCTTCGGGTGCGTCTCGCCCACGACCTCGTAGACGAGGTCGAGATCCGGCAACTCGGCCAGCGCCTCGATGCCCCACTCGACGCCCTTGCCTGGACCGAGAAGACCCCACGTCAGCATCCGCCACGGGCGCGGCTGTGTGCGGTCCGCGGGCGTCGGCGAGCCGTGGGCCGCGCCGTGCGGCACGACCTGCACCTTCGAGGCGTCGACTGCGTAGCTGCGGAGGAGTCGCTCGCGGGCGGCCTTCGTCATGGTGACGACCGCGCTCGCCCGGGCCGCCAGCTCCTCGAGGATCTCCCGCTGTCTCGGCGCCGGTGACAACAGCACGGTGTGCAAGGTGACGACGAACGGCACCTCCAGCCGGCGCACCAGGTCGAGGACGTCCTCCCCGTCGCGGCCACCGAAGATCCCGTACTCGTGCTGGACGAAGACCACGTCCGCCTCGTCCAACGCGGCGGCCGCGGCTGCCGCCTGGTCCCGCCGGTCGCGGACCCACTGGTACGCGACCTCGGCCGGCGCTTGTGCCGAGTAGTCGTCGACCAGGCTGACGACCCTGACCGAGTCACCGGTCCGACCGACCTGGCCGGCCAGTGCGGCGCTGAACGTCGCCAGGCCGCACTGCGTGGGCGGATACGTGCTCAGAAACCCGAATGTCGTCACGTGGGGGCCTTGTCTCCTCGGCAGCCGGCGTGGGGCGCTCGGTAAGCGATGGGGGGGGCGACCTCACCTATACCCCAGATCGGCGCTGTGTAACGTGCTCGGGCCACGGTGTGAGATGGTCCATGTCGGGGCTTAGCCTGTGCTCACCTCGCGACGAAGGACGGGTTCCGTGCGGATCGGCGTGCTCGCCTCGGTCGCCCATCGCACCCCACCGTTCGACTACGGACCGTGGGAGCTCGTGGCGTCCACGCTGGCCGAGGGCTTCGTCGCCCGTGGTCACGACGTGACGCTGTTCGCGACCGCCGACTCGTGGACCAGCGGGACGCTGTGCGGGACCGCACCGCACGGCTACGAGGAGGACCCCGACGTCGACGCCGGTGTCTGGTCCCCGTTGCACGTTGCGACGGCCTTCGAGCACGCCGACCGCCTGGACGTGCTGGCCAACCACTTCGACTTCCTGCCGCTCACCTACAGCCGTCTCGTGCGCACCCCTGTCGTGACGACCATCCACGGCTTCTCCTCGCCGCGGATCGTCCCCGCCTTCCGGGCCTACGCCGACATCGCGCACTACGTCGCCATCAGCGCCGCCGACCGGCATCCGGACCTCCCGTACGCGGCGACCATCCATCATGGGATCGACACGTCCGCGTTCACGTTCCGAGCCGACCCCGGCGAGCACCTGCTGTTCCTCGGCCGCATCCACCCCGACAAGGGCACCCACCTGGCGGTCGAGGTCGCCCGGCGCACTGGCGTGCCCCTGGTCATCGCCGGGATCGTCCACGACGAGGACTACTTCCTCGAGGCGGTCCGGCCCCACGTGGACGGTCGGCTGGTGCAGTACGTCGGGTCGGTCGGTCCACAGGAGCGGGACGCGCTCCTCGGCGGGGCGCTGGGCCTCCTCCACCTCATCGAGTTCGCCGAGCCGTTCGGGCTGTCCGTCGTCGAAGCGCTCGCCACCGGGACGCCGGTCATCGCCCGCCCGCGCGGGTCCCTGCCGGAGCTCGTGCAGCACGGCCGGACCGGGTTCCTCGTCGACGACGTCGAGGAGGCGGTGGCCGCGGTCGCCGCGCTCCCGAGCCTGGACCGGGCGGACTGCCGGGCCGACGCGGTCGAGCGGTTCGACCAGCAGCGGATGGTCGACGACTACCTCGAGCTCTTCCAACGGGTCGTCGAGCACCACATCAGGTGAGCGCGTCGAGCACCTGGTCCGCGGCGGCATACGGGTCGGTGCTGCCGTCGACGACGTCGGCCGCGAGCCGGTCGACGCTGTCGTGGTGCCGGAGGTTGCCCATCCGGCGCCGCAGCGCCGTGACGACGAGCGCCTCGATCTCGTCCCCCGCACGGGCGACGCGCCGCTCGCGCAGGGCGCCCGTGCGCGCCAGCCACTCGGTGTGCTTGTCGATCGCCTCGAGGACCTCGTCGACGCCCTCGTTGCGGGCGGCGACGGTCTTGACCACCGGCGGCCGCCACAAGCCGGGCTGCTTCCGGTCGCCCAGCGAGATCATGTGCCGCAGGTCGCGAACCGTGGCGTCGGCGCCCTCCCGGTCGGCCTTGTTGACGACGAACACGTCTCCGATCTCGAGGATTCCGGCCTTGGCCGCTTGGATCCCGTCGCCCATCCCCGGCGCGAGCAGCACGACGGTCGTGTCGGCCAGCCCGGCGACCTCGACCTCCGACTGCCCCACCCCGACCGTCTCGACGAGGACCATGTCGCAGCCGGCCGCGTCCAGCACTCGGAGCGCCTGAGGCGTCGCCCACGCCAGCCCACCGAGGTGACCGCGCGAGGCCATCGAGCGGATGTAGACCTCCGGATCGAGCGCGTGGTCCTGCATCCGGACCCGGTCGCCGAGCAACGCTCCCCCGGAGAACGGCGACGACGGGTCGACGGCGAGGATCCCGACCCGCTTCC
>DATLQE010000218.1:0-6041 GCA_035535335.1 Lapillicoccus sp.
GCCTCCTCCTCGGGTGCGTCGGTCACCTCGACGTCGGCGACGTCCTCGGCGGTCAGATCGACCTCGAGATCCTCGACCTCCTCGCCGTCCTCGATCGCGACGTCGCCGTCTGGTCCGGCTGTCGCGGACTTCTTGGCCGCCGACGTTCCGGCGGTCTTGGTCACGGCGGACTTCGTCGCGGCCTTCTTCGGGGCACCCTTCGTGGTGCGCGGCGGCGCAGCCGCGGCGTCGGCGGCCGCTGCCGTGGCACTGGAGGTCGGCGTCGGCCTGGCCGCCTTCTTCGCTGTCGCCCCGTCCACGACGGGCGCCGTGCCATCCACGGCGCCACCACTGGTGGTCTGCTTCGACGTGGTCGCCTTGCGGGCGGCGGACTTACCCGCGGCGGCCTTGGCCGCGGCGACGGGCTTGGTGGCTGCTGGTTTGGTCGCCGTTGCGGTCGTGGCGGCGGTGCCGCCCTTGGCCACAGCGGGCTTGGCGGCCGCCGCCTTCTTAGCGGTCTTGGCCGACGAGCCGGACTTGGTGGTCTTCGCGGTCGCGGGCTTGACCGTCTTCGTCGCCCGTGCGGTCGTGGCCGGGCGCGTCGAGGTCGCGGCGGCCAGCGTCCGCCTGGACGCTGCGGGGGTGATCTGCACCTCCACGCCGGCGCTCTCCAGCGCGCGCAACACGGCCTTCTGGCGTGCGGCGCTCAGCCCGCTGCTGTCGAATGCCTCGCGGACGTCGTCGCCGGTGAGAGCGCGGACCGAGCCCTTGGCCATGAGCTGCTGGATGACGGGTTGGGAGAACTCTGGGGGAAGAGCCGCGTTGCCGCGCTTGGGGGTCGTAGAGCCCGTGGACACAGAACCGACTACCTTTCGAAACCAAGACACGCGACATCGACGCCGATCGAGGTCGCTCGTGAGTCAATGCCGGCTGTGGGAAGAACATTCCTCGGGACGCGAGGCGGGGCGGGAGAGGCGGTGGTGGCTTTCCTTCTCCGGGTCTTGCGCGTCCGTGCTTGGACCATTATAAAACGTCGCCGAGCCCCGCCGCGCCACTCGACGGGCCGCAACATCGGGTCCGCCCGTCCTGAGTCCTCGTCGTCGAGGCGTTTCGCACCGTGACCGGGTTCAGTCGTCCTGGCCGGTCGCCTTGACGGCGAGCACCGGACAGGTCGCGTCGAGCAGGATCCGCTGCGCGTTGGAACCCAGGATGAGCTTGCCGACCGGAGTCCGGCGACGCAGTCCGATGACGACGAGTTCCGCGTGGCTGCTCTCGGCCGCGTCGAGAAGGTCGTCTGCCGGCTCCTTGCTCTGCTCCAGGTGCCGGACCTCGACGTTGACGCCGGCCTGGTTGAGCCGTCCACGAAGACCTTCGAGCGCCGTCTCGAAGCGGAGCGTCTCGTCCGGTTCGAAGCTCTTACCCGTGTCGCTGTTGACGACGATGAGATCGGCCTTGCGCAGCTGGGCCTCCGCCGCGGCCCGCCGCAGGGCTGCGCGACCCTCGCGTGTCGGGATGTATCCCACCACGATGGACACTGGGCGAACCTCCTCGATGTGCGACGGTACATCTCGGGTCCCTTGGCCAGAACCTACCGGAAAGCCGACCCGCACCGGTCAGCGCAGCGCGTCGCGAAGGTGGCCCCCGACCTGCTCGATCTCGATGAGGAACCCGTCGTGTCCGTACGCCGAGGAGATGGTGTGCTGCCGAGCACCGGGTACCGCAGCGGTGATCTCGTCGCTCAGCCGGACGGGATAGAGCCGGTCCGACTCGATCGCGACCACCGTGGTCTCCGCCGTGACCCGCTGCAACGCGGCGGCCACTCCGCCGCGGCCCCGCCCGACGTCGTGCGAGCTCATCGCCTCGGTGAGCACGAGGTAGGAGTTGGCGTCGAACCGCCGGGAGAGCTTGCCCGCGTGGTGGTCGAGGTAGGACTCCACGGCGTACCGGCCGCCGCCGCCCAACGGGTCCTCGAGACCCTGCGGTGCCCGGCCGAAGCGGTCGTCAAGCTCGGTCCCGCTCCGGTAGGTCACGTGCGCTATCCGCCGCGCGATGCCCATGCCCGCCTCCGGCCCGGCATACCGGTCGCGCTCGTCGTAGTAGTCGCCGCCTCGGAATGCGGGATCGGACCGGATGGCCAGCAACTGCGGCTGCGCCCAGGCGATCTGGTCGGCGGTCGCGTATGCGGTGCTGGCCAGGACGAGGGCTCGGTCGACGCGGTTGGGATGGGTCACCGCCCACTCGAGGACGCGCATACCCCCCATGGACCCACCGAGCACCGCGGCCCAACGGGCCACGCCGAGCTCGGCCGCCAGCCGGACCTCGACGGCGACCTGGTCGCGGACCGTGACGAACGGGAACCGGCTTCCCCACCACCGCCCGTCCGGCGCTACGGAAGCCGGTCCCGTCGTTCCCTGACAGCCACCGAGGACGTTCGAGGCGACGACGAACCAGCGCTCGGTGTCGAGCGGGCGACCAGGACCGATCAACCCGTCCCACCACCCCGGCGACGGATGGGCGCCGTCGGCGGGACCGACGACGTGGCTGTCACCGGTCAGCGCGTGCTCGACGAGGATCGCGTTGTCGCCCCGCTCGTTGAGGCGTCCCCACGTCTCGTACGCCACCTGGACCCGCGGCAGCACACCGCCGCGTTCCAGCACAACGTCCCCGACCGCCACGAAGCGGCGGTAACCGACCGGGTCGCCCTCCCGCCACGCCCCGGACACGACGGTCGGGGTTCGCCCGTCCGCCGCCGGGCTCGACGACCGCTCGGTGCCTGACGAGTGGGTGCTCGAACGGGCGCCCGTCCCTCGAGACCGATGCACGATCGTCATTCGGGCTGCTCCTGGTACTCGCGCTTGCCCGAGTCGAGCACCCGGGCCGGGTCATCACCCGGGGCACCCCACCGCAGAGGAGGAGGGTTGCCGCCCAGCAAGCCGGGGCTATGCGCTGGAGCTCATGACCTGTGACCACTATACGGTCGGCCCGATCGGGCACCGGCGTCGTGGTCCACGGGATGGACGTCATGCGCTGGCTCTCGGCCGCACGGCGACGTCGACCATCCGTCCCAACAGCATCGCCAGTCGGTAGTCCGGATCCACCTCGAGTGCGCGGTCGAGGGCGGTCCGGGCGAGGGCCCCGTCGCCCAACCACCAGACGACGTGGGCGAGGACCGTCAGGGGACCGGGCGACAGCTCCGAGGGCGCCTGGCGGCAGACCATGGCCAACCGGTCGACCAGCCCTTCGTGCGCGCCGTCGTCGGCCGGTTCGTCGATGGCGTCGGTCGCCCGGCCGTCTCCTCCCCCGAACTCGCCCGACCCCACCGATCCCACGTCCACCCCGGCCCACCCGAGGATGTCCCGCCGGGAGGGCAGCTCAGCCTCGGCCAGCCGGCGGAGCGACGCCGGAAAGACGGAGAGGTCGAGCGTCCCTGGGCACATCCACGCGATGAGCAGGTCACGGACCGACACGTCGACCAGCGAGACCACCGCCCACGCCCACGCCTCGTGTCCGCGGGCGGGAGCCGGCCTGGCCACGGCGTCCGGGCCCGCCGGCGACAGATCGAGGATGCAGGCCCAGGCCTGCAACATCCGTCGCCGGCGACGCTGCAGTGTCGTGCGGGAGGTTCGGGCGGTCCGCAGGTCGTGCAGGAAGGCGGCGCACCGGGTCTCCTGGGCGGAGTCCGGCTGCGACTCCAGCCGGCCGGCCAGCTCGGCCCGCGAGGACGCCGGCCGCCGGCCGCGCACGATGTAGTCGGCCACCGCGGGAACCTCGTCGTCACCCTGCACGGCCTCACCCTCGGCCGGACAGCAGTCGTCGTCGCAGTCGAGGCTCCACCACCGACCGTCACGGACCAGGAGCCGGTCCAGCACCCGGATCCCCGCGGAGCGGATCGCGTCCCGCATCGCCACGCTGGCCGGCTCGGCCTGCCCGGCATCGGTCTCGAAACCGATCAGCACGACCGCATCAGGGCGTTCGCGGGCCACCACGGGCAGGAGCTCGACGGCCACCAGGTCGGGATCGATCTCGGGCGGCGGCAGGTCGACGCGGCCGACGACGCCGATCCGGTTGGCGCGCAAGCAGACGACGACGAGGGAGTCGGCCGGCCGGTAGCCCAGGTGATAGGGCAGAACGGTGATGATGTCGGCGGGGCCGCGCAGGCGAATCGTGGTCGTCATGGCGACGATCCTGGGCGCGCCAAACCACCCCAGAACAGAGCGACATTCGCGCTTGTGGACGACGGGACGTCGTGGTCAGGCCTTGTTGACGACCCCGAGCCGCACGGTCAGGAACAGAAACGCTTCACCCGCAGGAGCAGCGGCGACGCCGCCACCTCACCGGGTCAACGGATGACCTGCGACTGTACCGTCCGGTACCACTCGTCGGCCGGCACGTCCTGCGGTCCCGCTCCTCGGCGGTCCTGGTTCCGCGCCTCGGCGTGTCCCGGCCCGTACGCCGCCCCCGGGTAGCCCTGCTGGTACGCCGGCCCGGCGGTTTCGCGCTGCGCGCGCCCACCGCTGCGCTCCCACGCGAGGAACGCCTCGGTGTCGTTGACCAGCGCGGCCACCAGCCAGGTGACGACGATCGCGTCGTCGCCCAAGCCGAAGACCGAGAACAGCGCCTCGGGCATGAAATCCAGCGGAGACATGATGTAGACGACGGCCGCCGCGAGCATCGCCACGTGGCCGAACGTCGTGCCGCGGTACTCCCCGCGGGCGATCGCCGAGAGCATCCGCGGTACGGCGGCGACGCGCTCCCCTAGACCAGCCGAACCCGGCCGAACCGCGGTGCGGACCGACTGCGCGATCATCGTGACCAGACCCATCCGGTTCGTGTGCCGTGCCATTGGCCGTCCTCCCTGTTCCGCGAGGTGTGCTCGCATCCACCGCCCGGGACCGAGTTGTGGTCTCGACACGCATACCCATTGTGACGCTCATCCGAACCCGCCGGCGGCGGGGTTCCGCATCTGAAACAACGACCGGTGGCCGAGGACCATTCCGGCCCTTCGCGGCATACCCGGCTTGTTACGAGGGTGTGACCTGCCCGACCGGCGCCGCACCAGCCGTCACGCTCGGGGCGCGCAGCGGGAACTCCTCCTTGGCGTGGTCGGCGATCTTCTTGAGCATGTATGCGTCGAACGCCGCGCTGACGCCGCCGCCGACGAACGGGAGCCCTCGGCCGAGCCGGCCGAACGTCGACCGGCCGACCGTCCAGATGAGCCGGAACGCGACCGCCTTGTTGACCATCATGAGAGCCGGACCGGGCAGCTGCTGAGCCGCCATGTCGATGAACCGGCCGGTCGGTGAGATGATGCCGGCCTTCCGGATCAGGTCGTCCGCGTCGGCGCCCACCAGGGCTAGGAGCACCGCCGTACGGATGTGCTGCTGGGACAGGTCATACCCCCGGAGGGCCGCGATCGCCGCGGTCATCCGCGTGGCGACGAAGTAGAACTCGGCGACGTTGACCGGCAATGCGATGGGCATGGTCACGAACCCGCCGAACCCCGTCACGAACCCGCCGGTACCCGCGAGGGCCAGGTGGTTGCGGATGACGTGGTCGACCGCCTCGTCGTGAGTACGGGCCTTCATCCGGGCCTCGTCGGCGACCTGCTGGGCCGACGGCAACGGCCCCTTGCCTTCGATCCCCACGTCGAGAATCGGTTGCAGCACCTTGTAGACGACCGCCGATGCGCCCTTGGGCTCGACGTTGGCCTGTTCGAGGGCGGTTTCAGGTTCCTTCTTGTCGTTGTCTCCGAAGCCGAAGATCCCCACGGTCATCCACCTCTCGTCGTCCGGCCCGAGTCCGCGGCTGGGCCGGCCAATCCTCGCGGGACCGTCCGGGACCCGCAACACGGCAACGTCACCGTACGACGGCGCGTTCCCCGCGGTGGTTCCCCCCGACCGCCAGGTATGCGTGGCAGCACCAGGCTGGGGACGTCACCTGCGTCGGGTTGGATGAGATCGTGCTCCCTCTGGTCGTGGTCGGCGGCCGCGTCGCCGTCGGACCTGGCGAGCGCGGCGGACGGAGCGAGCCAGTCGTCGTCGGCGAGCTGGCCCCAGTCGTCC
>DATLQE010000219.1:0-5718 GCA_035535335.1 Lapillicoccus sp.
GGCGGCGATCGCCGCCTCGACGGGGTCGCGTTCGGTCGCGCCGCGTGGAGCGGCGTCCGCTGGAGTGGCTCGACGCCAACCCATCCATCGAGTATGCCGCCGTCGTCAGCCAGGCGCAGCCCGGCAGAGGTCAGCCGAAGACGGGGACCCGGTCGGCGTCCTCGCCGAGAGCCATCCGGTCCTGATCACCGAGGGGTTGGCGGCCGGTTCCCTTGAGGATCGCCTCGGTGGGCGACCACGCCGCCGGCAGGTCCGCACCCAGAAGACCGGTGAGCACGTCGAGAACGAGCCCGTACGCGTCCTCTGACAACCCCGGCGCAGGCAGCTCGAGGGTGAGGTCGAGGTGGTGGACGACACCCTCGACGGCTAGCGTGTGCACGAAGTCGGCGGCGGTCAGCACGTGCCCTTGGGTGGTGACGAGCGCCGCGCCGTCGTAGGCACGCGCGGCCCGTACGGCGGCACGGCTGGTCTCCGTCCACTGGGCGACCAGGCCCGAGGGCCTCCCGTATGCGGCGGCGGCCCTCGACGCATACCTCGCGTGGTCGTCCGCGCCCGGTTGGCCGGGTCGCCAGGAGGACCAGTACGACACCGCGGTCGTGTCGGCCGGTCCGTCCGCCGACGTCGTGAAAACGATCAGCGCCCGTTGGGCGTCGCACATCAGGTGGAAGAGCAGGTCCTTGACGCTCCACAGCTCGGTGCCTGTGGGCCGCCGGAAGTCGTCGTCGTCGAGCTGGGAGACCACCTGCGTCGTCGCCTCGTACACCCCGTCGAGCAGACGGACGAGCGCCCCATACTCGCGTTCGGTCATGGAGCTAGGCGGCCAGCAGCCGGCGGATCTGCCGCGAGCGGGCCTCATCCGCCAGTGAGTCGTCGAGGTCACCCGGCTCGAACGGTCGGCCCGTCGCCAGCTCCGCCGCGCGAGCGATGAGGTGGTCGGCGAGTCGAGGGTTGGCCGGGAGGATGGGGCCATGGAGGTACGACCCGATCACGTGGTTGGTCACCGCGCCCTCGGTGCCGTCGGAACCGTTGTTGCCGTGGCCCGCACGGACCCGGCCGAACGCGGCCTGGCCAGTGCTGAGAACCGTTGCCCCCGAATGGTTCTCGAAACCGACAACCTCACCGTGGTCGGTGTCGAGGACGATCCCGCCGATCATCCTTGTCGGGTTGCCGCGTGTCGTGACGTCGAGGATCCCGAGACCGGGCAGCTCCTCGCCGCCGACGGTGACGAACGCGTTGCCGAACAACTGGTAGAGGCCGCAGATCATGATCATCGGCGTGCCGTCGCTCGCCAGGCCGCGCAGCCGGTCGGCGATCAGGGCGAGGTCGTCCTCGACGCGGCTCTGACCGGAGTCCTGCCCGCCGCCGCCCATGAAGAGGTGCGGCCGGTCCGGGAGCGTCGAGCCGGGGGTGTGGTCGTGAAGGCGGACGTCGTAGCCGTGCCGCCGGATCCGCTGGGCCAGGCAGCGGATGTTGCCGAGGTCGCCGTAGATCGACATCTCGCGCGGGTAGAGGTGGACCAGGTCGATGGTGCCCTTGGAGGTCATGCGGGTTCCTCCCCGAAGCCGGCCAGGCCGTACCGCGCCGCGAGCAGCCGGCGCAGCCGCATCATCGCGGTGTAGGTGCAGAAGATGCGCCGCGGCTCGGCGGGGTGGTCGCTGATGAGGCGGTCCAGTGCCCGGTCGAGGTCTGGTTCCACGGCGGCGACCCGCACGTCGTCGTAGTCGAGCCGGAGGGCCATGTCGTACGCGCGCACGCCCGAGGTCAGGGCAACTCCCTTGTCCCGCAACGATGCGAAGGAGACGTCGTAGAGCCAGGACACGTCCTGGCCGTCGGCGTAGTCGTCGTTGATGGCGACCATCGTCGTGACCGGCTCGGCGTGGTAGGTGCCCAGGGCGACGGTGAAGCCGGCCGGGTTCTTGACCAGGACCAGCTCGAGCGGAAACCCCCCGGCGTCGATGACCTCCCCCCGGCCGAAGGGCGGCGTGACCGCCCGCAACGCCTCCTCGGCCAGCTCCCGGCGGAACGCGTCGCCGAGGACAAGCCGGGCAGTCGTCGTGGCGGCCGTCGCGTTGATCATCGCCGCCAGACCTCGTTGCCGGAGGACTAAGGGGCCGATCTCGTTGTCCCCGAAGCGGATCGAGAACTCCGCGGCGCTACGCGGGTGCAGCATCCCGTCGTCCGGTCCCGGCTCCGGCGGAGCGAGCTCGTCCTCGAACCGGGCGTCCGCCTCGTGCAGTGGGGGCAGATCGTCGGCCACCGCAGGATCGATGCCGAACCAGCGCATCGTGAGTCCGGGCCGGAACTGCGACTCGTCGAGTCGGGCCACGAACGAGTCGTCGCGGTTGCGCACCACACCGGTCGAGGTGGTCGCCGCCAGGGTGCCGAGCAGCTTGGCGGTCGTGTCGATCTCGGCGAACCGGTCCAGCTGGTCGCGCGCGACGTTGAGCAGCAGCGCGTGGGTCGGTGTGACGACCTTGGCGAACTGGAGGGCGTGCCACTCGTCCAGCTCGAGCACGGCAACGTCCGCGTCGAGGCGGCCGCTCAGCGGGAGGTCGCCCAGCATCGCCGAGACGACGCCGCGGGTGAAGTTGCTGCCGGTGGGATTGCTGAAGACTCGCTTGCCGTGCGCGCGCAGGATCGCGGCGAGCATCTTGGTCGTCGTGGTCTTCCCGTTCGTGCCGGTGACGACGACGATCCCGTCGGTCACCCCGGAGAGGGCGTGGGCGAGGAGCTGGGGGTCGATCCGTTCGGCCACCAACCCAGGCATGGCCGAGCCGCCGCCGCGGACCCGGGCCGCGACGCGGGCGGTCTTGCCCGCGACGATCGCGGCGGTCGTCCTCAGCACGCGCCAACCCTACGGTCTGGCACCGGTCCCCTTGCCCGTGGACGATTCCGGACCGGCAACCGGACGGTTGCATCATCGATGATTGTATGCAACCATCTGGTTGCATGACTACGTCACAGAGCGAGACCATGACCTCCGACCGCATCGAGCGCTCCATCGCCATCGCCGCAACCCCCGAGCGCGTCTGGCAGATCGTCAGTGAACCCGGCTGGTGGATCAACGAGGGCACCGTCCGCCCGCATCGCATCGACGACAACGACGACGGCACGGTCACCGTCCACGACGAAACCCACGGCGCCTGGCGCCTTCGGGTCGAACGGCTCGACGAGCCTCGATATGCGGCGTTCCGGTGGATCGGCCGCGAGGACGAGGAGGGCGCCGGGACGCTGACGGAATTCTGGCTCGACGAGGCCGAGGACGGTGTCACCCTCCGCGTGGTCGAGAGCGGACTCGACAACATCCCGGAAGAGCGCCGCGACGCGTACCGGCGCGAGAACTCGCACGGCTGGGAGGCCGAGCTGGCCGCGGCTCGGGATGCCGCCGAGCCGGGAACGTGACCGCTACGCCACCGCTCGAGGTCTTCGCGGCACTCGGCGACCCGACCCGGCAACGGTTGCTCGAAACGGTGGCGCAGGGCGTGCGGTCGACGGCGGACATGGCCGCGCTGCTGGACATCACCCGCCAAGCCGTGGAGAAGCAGCTGCGGGTGCTGGAGCAGGCCGGACTGGTGCGCCGGCAACGGCTGGGTCGGCGGGTGCAGTACGCCGTACGGCCAGACGCGCTGGCCGAGACGGCGACGTGGCTGTCCGCACTCGCCGACACGTGGGATCGCCGGCTGGCCGCGGTCAAGGCGCTCGCCGAGTCCGACTCCCCCGGTGGAGGTATCTCCGAGCCCTAGCGCGCTCGGAGATACCTCCACCCAAGGGAAGACCGGCGGCCGCTCACTCCCACTCGATGGTGCCAGGCGGCTTCGAGGTGATGTCGAGGACCACTCGGTTCACCTCGCGCACCTCGTTGGTGATCCGCGTCGAGATCCTGGCCAGCACGTCGTAGGGAACCCGCGTCCAGTCCGCCGTCATGGCGTCCTCGGACGACACCGGACGCAGCACGACCGGATGCCCGTACGTGCGACCGTCCCCCTGCACCCCTACCGACCGGATGTCGGCCAGGAGCACCACCGGGCACTGCCAGACGTCGCGGTCGAGCCCCGCGGCGGTCAGCTCGGCGCGCGCGATGGCGTCCGCCCGACGGAGCACGTCGAGCCGCTCCGCGGTGACCTCGCCGACGATGCGGATCCCCAGCCCCGGTCCCGGGAACGGCTGCCGCCACACGATGGCCTCCGGGACTCCGAGCTCCAGCCCCACCGCCCGGACCTCGTCCTTGAACAGCGACCGCAGCGGCTCCACCAGCGTGAACTGCAGGTCCGACGGCAGCCCGCCCACGTTGTGGTGGGACTTGATGTTGGCCGCCCCCTCACCGCCACCGGACTCCACGACGTCCGGGTAGAGCGTGCCCTGCACGAGGAACTCGACCGGGTGCCCCTCGGACGACGCGGACCCGACGACGTCACGCGCCGCCTGCTCGAAGACCCGGATGAACTGCGCGCCGATGATCTTCCGCTTCTCCTCCGGGTCGGCCACCCCGGCCAGTTCGGACAAGAAGCGTGCCCCGGCGTCTACGACCACCAGATTGACCCCCGTCGCCGCGACGAAGTCCTTCTCGACCTGCTCGGCCTCGCCCTCGCGCAGCAGCCCGTGGTCGACGAAGACGCAGGTCAGCTGGTCGCCGACCGCCTTCTGCACCAGCGCCGCCGCCACCGACGAGTCAACACCGCCGGACAGTGCGCACAGCACCCGCGCCGAACCCACCTGCTCGCGCACCTGTGAAACCAGCGTGTCGACGACGTTCGCCGGCGTCCAGTCGGCCGGCAGCCCGGCGCCGCGCCACAGGAAGTTCTCCAGCACCCGCTGGCCGTGCGCCGAGTGCATGACCTCGGGGTGCCATTGAACCCCGTACAACCGTCGTGCGTCGTCCTCGAACGCCGCGACCGGCGCCCCGTCGGTGAAGGCGGTCACCCGCATACCCGCCGGTGCCGCGGTTACCGAGTCGCCGTGCGACATCCACACCGACTGCTCGGCGGGCTGGCCCTCGAAAAGCGTCGAGGACGAGACGGAAGCAGGGGTATGCCCGTACTCGCCGGTCCCCGTGTGGGCGACCGTGCCCCCGAGCGCCTGGGCCATCGCCTGAAAGCCGTAGCACATCCCGAACACCGGGAGGCCGGCCGAGAGCAGGGCCGGGTCGAGCGCGGGGGCACCTGGCGCATACACGCTCGACGGTCCTCCCGAGAGGATCACCGCGGCAGGATCGCGGGCCAGGAGGTCCGTGACCGGCAGCGTGTGCGGGACGACCTCGCTGTAGACGCGAGCCTCGCGGACGCGGCGGGCAATGAGCTGGGCGTACTGGGCGCCGTAGTCGACGACGAGGACCGGCCGGGCCTGGAGCGCATCGACCTCAGACCCAGGCACGTCGCCAGCCTATCGGCCGGTCGAACCGTCCCCGGCGACGTACACGCGCGACAGCAGCGCCTCGGTCGACCGGGTCACTCGCGCCTCGGCGACGAAGGGCAGGATCGGCACGAACCCGGTCATCAGGTTGAGGACGATCCGCTTGAGGCTCCACGCGGACTTGAGCCCCAGGTTGGCGATCGACCCCGCGTAGACGAGGTAGATGAGCCCGTGGATCGGGCTCCAGACCGCCGAAAAGCCGGGTCTCTGCGGCGGCCCGTACTTGACGAACATCGCCGCGAGAAGGACGAACAGGGCGATGCCCGCGATCACCGCCATGACGCGGTAGAAGGCCAGCGCCTTCCGGAT
>DATLQE010000220.1:0-3390 GCA_035535335.1 Lapillicoccus sp.
CGACCTTGAGGGTGAGGTAGATCTTGTCCTCTCCCTTGATCGTGCGGGTGGTGATGTCTTCGATCAGTGCCGCCCCGTGGTGGGGGTACACGACCATTTCGCCGACCTTGAAAACCATGTGCTGTTTTCCCCTTTCGCGACCACCAGACTACCACGCGACCACCGACAGCCACGACTTGAGAGCGCTCGTTTGCGCAGGTCAGAGGCCTGCAACCGGCGCGTCGGACGGCGGTCAGGCTCTTGACAAACCGGCCCTGCGCGTGCAACGCGCGCGGAAACCGGCGGGTCTGCGGAGGCCCACAGAGCGCCCTCGTTCAGGGGTGTCTCAGCCCGGTCGCGTCGCCTCTCGCCCGGGGCATGCTGCCGCTAGGCTGACCGCCGTGCCTCGGCCCGCGACCATCACGCTGCGCGTCAGTCCCGTCACCTCACGGCTCCGGCGCCCCGGTCGCCGGACCGCCGCGGTGCTCGCCGCGGCGGCGCTGGGCGCGACGGTGCTCGCCGCGTGCTCGACCCAGTCGCAGGCGCAGACCAACGTGCCGTACCAGCCGGCCGACGGGATCAACCTCAACCTCGGCGCCATCGACGCCCGAGGCCTGCTCGTCGTGTCCGCCGCCAAGGACGCCGCCGGCGTGATGGTCGGCTCGCTCATCAACAGCGGGCCCGACCCGGTGACCGTAACCTTCCTCACCGTGGAACAGGCCCAGTCGAACGCGACGGATGGGCCGAGCATGGACGTCAAGGCCTACTCGCAGACGCCGATCAGCGGTGTCCAGCTCGCCAGCGTGCCGGCCGCGCCCGGCGACCTCACCACCGTCGTGCTGCAGAGCAGCAAGGCCGGGCAGCTCTTCGCCAACGTGCCGGTCCTCCTGCCGGACGGCTACTACTCGACCCTGACGGCCACGGCGCCGCCCACCACCGCCACGACCACGGCGACGACCGCGAGCGCCGCGACCGCCACGGTGACGACGACGGTCACCGGGTCCGCGACCACCACGGCGCCCACCACCACGACGACGACGACGACCGGCGGCTGACTCGCATACCGGTACGCGAGTGAGGTCGCCTCAGGCGGCCTCGAACTTGTACCCGAGCCCCCGCACGGTGACGATGTGGCGCGGCGTGGCCGGATCCGGCTCGATCTTGGCCCGGAGCCGTTTGATGTGCACGTCCAGCGTCTTGGTGTCTCCGACGTAGTCGCTGCCCCACACCCGGTCCATGAGCTGGATGCGGGTCAGCACCCGACCCGCGTTGCGCAGCAACATCTCCAGCAGCTCGAACTCCTTGAGCGGGAGCGGCGTCGAGACCCCACCGACCGTGACGGTGTGCCGCTCGACGTCCATCCGGACCGGGCCGGCTTCGAGGGTCGGCGAGAGGAGCTCCTCCGGTTCGGCGAGCCGGCGCAGCACCGCCTTGATGCGCGCCAGCAGCTCGCGCGAGGAGTACGGCTTCGTCACGTAGTCGTCCGCGCCGATCTCCAGCCCGACCACCTTGTCGATCTCGCTGTCCTTGGCGGTCAGCATGATCACCTGGACGGAGCTGCGCTGCCGCAGCCGGCGGCAGACGTCCACCCCGGAGAGTCCGGGCAGCATCAGGTCGAGGAGCACGAGGTCGGCGCCGTTGCTGTCGAACTGCGCCAGGGCAGCGGGTCCGGTCTCGGCGACGACGACGTCGTACCCCTCGCGACGCAGGAGGTAGGAGAGCGGGTCGGAGTACGACTCCTCGTCCTCGACCACGAGGATGCGGCTCACCGTGTTCGGCTCATCTGCGGCGCTCCTGCCGGTCGGACGTCACGGGCGCGGGCGACGCTGAGGGTGTCGTCGGTCTGACGGGAGTCGGCGTCGCGCATCCGGCCGACGGTCATCGCCGGCAGGCGGAGAGTGAACGTCGATCCCCGACCGGGCTCCGACCAGACGGCGACGTCGCCACCATGGTTGGCCGCGACGTGCTTGACGATCGACAGGCCCAGGCCGCTGCCACCCGTCGCGCGCGAGCGGGCCGAGTCGACGCGGTAGAACCGCTCGAAGATCCGCTGTTGGTCGGCGGGGGCGATCCCCTGCCCCTGGTCCGTCACCGCGAGCTCGACGACGTCGCCGACAACGGCGCGGATGGCCACGACGACCTGGGTGTGCGGGTCGGCGTAGGCGACGGCGTTGCCGACGAGGTTGCGGATCGCGGTCACGAGCAGCTGGTGGTCGCCCCAGACGGCGCAGTCGCCGCTCGACACGAGAGCGACCTCGATGTCCCGGTCCTCGGCCGCCAGCCGGGACCGGTCCACGGCCTCGCGGGCCGCCTGCGCCAGGTCGACGGGATGCGGCTCGCTGAGTGATGCGGCGACCTGCAGGCGCGAGAGGTCGACGATCTCCTGAACCAGCCGGGTCAGCCGGGTCGACTCGACCTGCATCCGCCGGGCGAACCGGGCCACCGCCTCGGGGTCGTCGTGGGCGTCGAGGACCGCCTCGGCCAGCAGGGCCAGCCCGCCAACCGGTGTCTTCAGCTCGTGGCTGACGTTGGCGACGAAGTCCCGGCGGATCTCCTCGAGGCGGCGGGCCTGGCTGCGGTCCTCGACGAGGAGCAGCACATGCGCGGAGCCGAGTGGGGCGACGCGGGCGCCGACGACGAGGCCGGGCCGCCCAGCCGGACCCTTCGGCAGTTCGAGCTCCACCTCCCGGATGACGCCGTCGCGCCGGACCTGACGGGCCAGCGTGAGGAGCTCGGGTTGGGTGAGGTCCTGACCGCGGACGAGCCCGTTCGCGACTGCGGCGGGAGAGTTGTTGACGACGGCGTCGGCGGAGTCGAGGACGATCCCGCTGGACCGGAGGACGGCGAGGACGTCGGCGATGCCCTCGGGGAGGGCGGCCGGATCGTCGCCAGCGGTGGGCACCCGGCGCTGCTGCCGCTCGGAAAGGCGCACCGCATACACCGCCATCGCCGACAGGGCGATCCCGCCGATCGCCCCGAGCGTGGCGGCCGTTGTCACGTCCACACCCTCAAGCGTAGGTGTTCCTCCTCTCCGCCCGGACCGCCGGACGCCGGCCGCCGCACGGTGTCGGACAATGTTCACCCGGCTGGTGACAACCGTTCATCCGGCCGTGCGAACCTCGCGCTGACTTCGGACCGGACCAGCCTGCGAACGACGACAAGGACTTCAGCCGTATGCGTAACGCGTTCCACGACGACCTCGAGAAGATCACCGACCAGCTGGTGGAGATGACCCGACTGGCCGGGTCGGCGGTCGCCCGCGCGACAACCGCGCTCCTCGACGCGGACATCCACCTGGCGGAGAGCGTCATCGCGGCCGACGACGAGCTCGACGCGATCCGCGTCGAGCTCGACGCCCTCTCGATCGACCTGCTCTCCCGTCAGCAGCCGGTGGCCACCGACCTGCGGGTC
>DATLQE010000221.1:0-6237 GCA_035535335.1 Lapillicoccus sp.
AAGAGCAGCTCCTGGGCGCCGATCGCGTCCATCTCCTCCCGGACGATCTGCTCGACCCGGCGCAGGACCCTGAGGCCGAGCGGCAGCCATGTGTAGATGCCCGGAGCGACCCGGCGGATGTAACCGGCCCGGACGAGCAGCCGGTGGCTCGGCACCTCGGCATCGGCAGGGTCCTCGCGAAGGGTTCGCAAAAACAGCGACGACATGCGCATGGCCACGGTGTGGTACTCCGGGATAGAGCAGGCAGGGGCTGGCCCCTGGAGCGGAACGGTGCGTTCGGAAGGATATCCGCGCCCCGGTATGCGGCTCACCAGGCTTCGGTATGTGTCTCACCTGTCGCACGCCGGCCGCCCCGACCTGCCGTGGCCTCTTGGCCCTCAGCGCTCGCCCTGGACGTCGCGGCCGGCCGCGCTCAACGCGACCTTGACGAGCGGCCACTGCAGCGGCAGCCGCGCGACCGTCCCGGCGAGGAACACCGCCCGGCCCAGGTCACCCGGCCGTCGTCGCCACCGCTGGGCCGCGGTGATGGTCATCTGGATGTTGCCGGTGAAGACGACCGCCAGCAAGGCCGCGGAGCTCCATCCGGCCAGCTGCCGAGTGTGCGGCGCCAGCAGTCCCCCAGCGCAGACCAGCTCCGCGACCCCCGAGGCATACACGATGTCGCGCCGCCGGGGGAGCCAGCGCGGCACGATCGGCTCGAAGATCCGGGGCCGCACCAGATGGGTCGTCCCGGAGCCGACGAAGAGGACGACAAGACCGACCATGCCGCGCGTCAGGGGTGCGGGCGGGGAACAGGTCATCCCCCATCAGACCATCGCGACCGGGACCGGCTGGCTCCGGCCCGAGCCGCGGACGACGAGCCGCGTCGGGACGATGACCGTCCGCGGCTCGCCGGCGCCCGCGGCCAGCCGGGCGAAGACCTGCTGCACCGCCCGTTCACCGAGCTCCAGGGGCTCCTGATGGACCACGGTGACCGGTGGGTCGATCAGGTCGGCCAGCTCGAAGTCGTCGTACCCGACGAGCGCCAGGGTGAGCCCGGCCTCGCGCATGGCGTGCAGGACCGCCACCGTCACCCGGTTGTTGCCGGTCACGACCGCCGTGACCGGGTCCGGTCCGGACGTCCACTCCCTCAGCAGCCCGCCGATCTCGCCGGATGTGTAAGGTCCGACGCGCGATCGCAGCGGCCCGCGCAGGCCGAGCGACGCCGCGGCCGAGTCGAAAGCGGTCTTGCGCACCCGAGCGGTCCAGATGGCTCCGTCGTCGCCCAGGAAGCCAAGGCGCTCGTGGCGGTGCGCGGCCAGATGCTCCACGGCGCTGCGGATCCCGCCCTCGTTGTCGCTGAGCACGGTGTCGACGCCGAGGTCCGGCTGCGGGCGGTCCACGCAGACCACCGGCACCGATCGGGCCGCGGCCCGCAGCGCCTCCGAGGGCCGGGTCTCGACCGGCACGACGACCAGTCCCGCCACTCGCTGGGCGACGAGGGCCTCGACGAGCTCGGCCTCGTTGACGGCCGACTGCTGCGAGGAGGTGCTGATCAGCAGATGCCTGCGGAGCCGGGCCTCACGCTCGATGCCCGCGGCCAGCTGTCCGTAGAAGGGGTTGACCAGGTCGGTAGCAACCAGGCCGATGCGGTTGGAGCGTCCGGTCCGGAGCATGGTCGCGTCCGCATGCCGCTGGAATCCGAGCTTGTCGATGATCTCCCGGACGCGCGCGGCGGTGGCCGGGCTGACCCCCGGCTCACCGTTGACGACTCGCGAGACGGTCTTGATCGACACGTCCGCGCGGCGCGCCACGTCCGCCATCGTTGGGCGGTCTGGCCCTTCGTCCGACGACAGGTATGCCCCGTGCGGTGACAACGTTGGCACGGATCATCCCTACCGTGGCCGGACCGGGACCGTCAACAGGAGGCCAGCCAATCCGTCCTTGTGGCAACAAATGACGCATACCAGGCGCCGCAGCACCACCAGAGCGACCGCTTGACGGCGGAGCCGCCGATGAGGTTCAGTTGACCACGTTGTCAGACAACGATGTCGGTTGGCCGAGCGCCGCGGCGCAACCCCGATCCCGGGCGCGGGGATCGTTACGCCCTTGTGACGACTCCGTGGCGGCGAACTCCGCACGAAACCGACCGGCCGTAGGCCAGAATCAACGAGCGCCCTGGGCCCCCAGTGCCTGCGGCGCTGCCGCGGTTCGTAGGTCCTGCCGGCCCCACGTCCCACCGCAGTCCCGCTTGGTCACGAGGAAGTGATGACGGTCAGATGAGCACCGACTCCCGTCCCCAGGAAGACGTCTCCCGCCCCGGGCCGGCGCCGGCCGACCGGGCCACCGACGAGGTGATCCTCGACATGCGGAACATCACCAAGGAGTTCCCCGGGGTCAAGGCCCTCTCCAACGTCTCGATGGAGGTGCGCCGTGGCGAGATCCACGCCATCTGTGGCGAGAACGGCGCCGGCAAGTCGACCCTGATGAAGGTCCTGTCCGGCGTCTGGCCGGTCGGCACCTATGACGGCGAGATCTACTACAACGGCAAGCTCGTCGAGTTCCACAACATCCGCGACAGCGAGCACGCCGGGATCGTCATCATCCACCAGGAGCTTGCGCTCATCCCCGAGCTGTCGATCGCCGAGAACATCTTCCTCGGCAACGAGGTCAACCGGAGCGGCGTCATCAACTGGATGACCACGCGCCAACGCGCCGGCGAGCTGCTCACGCGCGTCGGGCTCAACGAGAACCCCGACTCGAAGATCAAGGACATCGGCGTCGGCAAGCAGCAGCTGGTCGAGATCGCCAAGGCGCTATCGAAGGACGTCCAGCTGCTCATCCTGGACGAGCCCACCTCCGCCCTCAACGAGGGTGACTCCCAGCACCTGCTCGGGCTCATGGAGGGCCTGCGCGACCACGGCGTGACCTGCATCATGATCAGCCACAAGCTCAACGAGATCGAGCAGATCTCCGACTCCATCACCATCATCCGCGACGGCAAGTCGGTCGAGACCCTCCGCGTGAAGGAGCACGGCGTCGACGAGAACCGAATCATCCGGGGCATGGTCGGTCGCGACCTGGAGTCCCGGTTCCCCGACCACACTCCGGAGATCACCGACACGTTCTTCGAGGTCAAGGACTGGACGGTCCGCCACCCGAGCGTGGCCGACCGCTACGTATGCAAGAGCGAGAGCTTCTTCGTCCGCCGAGGCGAGATCGTCGGCTTCGCCGGCCTGATGGGAGCGGGCCGCACCGAGCTCATGCGCAGCCTGTTCGGCCACTCCTACGGCATCTACGAGAGCGGCACCGTCTACCTGGACGGCAAGCAGGTTCAGCTGCGATCGGTACCGGCCGCCATCGACGCCGGGCTGGCATACGTCACGGAGGACCGCAAGTCGCTGGGCCTCAACCTTCTCGACGACATCAAGCGCACGACAGTGTCCGCCAAGCTGAGCCGCATCACTCGCGGCCTCGTCGTCAATGAGCGCGACGAGTACAAGTACGCCGAGCAGTACCGCAAGGACCTGCGGACTAAGGCCCCTACGGTGGACGAGGGAGTGTCCAAGCTTTCCGGCGGAAACCAGCAGAAGGTCGTGCTGTCCAAGTGGCTCTTCACCGAGCCGGAGCTGCTCATCCTCGACGAGCCCACCCGGGGCATCGACGTCGGCGCCAAGTTCGAGATCTACGGCATCATCCAAAGGATGGCGGCCGAGGGTAAGGGCGTCATCCTCGTGTCCTCCGAGCTCCCGGAGCTCCTCGGCCTCTCCGACCGGATCTACACGATCTTCGAAGGAGCGATCACCGGCGTCCTCGACAAGGGCCACGCCGATCAGGAGTCGCTGATGCGACTCATGACCAAGACCTCGTCAAGGTCGGATGCCCCTACCCAGGCCAGCGCCTGACGTCACCGAAGCTCTCAGAGGAAGCCGGAAACTCGATGAACAAGATCAAGCAGATCTTCGGCGGCGACGCCCGTCAGCTGGGCATGATCTTCGCGCTGGTCGCGCTGATCATCCTGTTCCAGATCCTCACGGGCGGGTTGACGCTCCAACCCGACAACGTCAACAACATCATCCAGGGGAACGCCTACATCCTGGTCCTCGCCATCGGCATGGTGCTCGTCATCATCGCCGGCCACATCGACCTGTCCGTGGGTTCGATCGCGGCGTTCGTGGGCATCGTCGTCGCCATCGCCATGCGCGACTGGGGGGTGCCCTGGTGGGCCGGCATCCTCCTCGGCCTGGCCCTCGGCGCTGTGGTCGGCATGTGGCAGGGCTTCTGGGTGGCCTACGTGGGGATCCCCGCCTTCATCGTGACTCTTGCTGGCTTCCTCTTCTTCCGCGGCGCCAACCAGTTCGTCGGCAAATCCAACACCGTCCCAGTCCCCCCCGAGTTCCAGGTGATCGGAGCCGGCACCCTGCCGGAGGTCGGACCGAGCACCGGGTACAACAACCTCACGGTCCTCCTGGGAATCCTCGCCTGTGCCGGCATCATCTGGGGCACCCTTCGCGGTCGCCGGCAGCTCATCAACATCGGCGCCACCGTCGAGGACGCCTGGATCACCTACACCCGGATGATCCTCATCTGCATCGTCGTCCTCGGCGCCATGCTGCTCATCGCTTCGGGTCGCAAGGGCTTCCCGGTCCCAGGGCTGATCCTCATCGCGCTCGTCCTGCTCTACGGGTTCATCGCCAGCAAGACGATCATCGGCCGGCACATCTACGCCGTCGGTGGAAACCGTCACGCCGCCGAGCTCTCCGGCGTGCGGAGCAAGCGGGTCAACTTCCTGGTCATGGCCAACATGTCGTTGCTCGCCGCCCTCGCCGGGATGATGTTCGTGGCACGCTCCAACGCGTCTGGCCCCTTCGACGGCGTCGGCTGGGAGCTCGATGCCATCGCGGCCGTCTTCATCGGTGGCGCCGCCGTAAGCGGCGGGGTCGGCACCGTGATCGGCTCGATCGTCGGCGGTCTGGTCATGGCGGTGCTCAACAACGGCCTGCAGCTCCTCGGCGCCGGCGCCGACGTCACCCAGATGATCAAGGGTTTGGTCTTGCTCGTCGCGGTGGCCTTCGACATCTACAACAAGTCCCAGGGCCGGCCGTCGCTGATTGCCTTCTTGACGCGGAGGCGGGGGGCCAAGACCGCGGCCGACGCGCCGGAGATGCCGAGCGCCGCCACGGAAACGTCCAGGATCGACGAAACCCTCGGTCAGTCCAGCTGACCAGCGGCAACCAGCCGCACCCAAGACCCGCGTCCCGCCGGGGCGTGAGCAGAAAGGAACATGCACATGCGTCTCTTCGCCAAGGTGGTGGGGGTCACTGCGGTGGCCGCCCTCGCCCTGACCGGCTGCGGTCGCGGCTCCGATTCGGGTGGTTCCGGCGGCGGCGGTGGTGCGACCGGCGGCTCGAGCGGCTTCCCGGCCGACGCCGTCATCGGCGTCTCGCTTCCCCAGAAGACCTCGGAGAACTGGGTCCTCGCCGAGTCACTCTTCAACGACGGCCTCAAGCAGGCGGGCTTCAAGGGTGACGTCCAGTTCGCCAACGGCGGCGTGTCGGAGCAGCAGAACCAGATCCAGGCGATGATCACCAAGCAGGCCAAGGTCATCGTCATCGGCGCCATCGACGGCTCGCAGCTGGGCACGCAGCTCAAGGCGGCCAAGGACTCCGGTGCCATCGTCGTGGCCTATGACCGGCTGCTCCTCAACAGCCCGAACGTCGACTACTACATCGCCTACGACAACCGGAAGGTCGGTCAGCTCCAGGGCGAGGCCCTCCTCGACGGGATGAAGGCGAAGAAGCCGAACGGGCCGTACAACATCGAGCTCTTCGCCGGCTCCCCCGACGACGCCAACGCGAAGGTCTTCTTCGACGGCGCCATGGACATCCTGAAGCCGAAGATCGACGACGGGACGCTCAAGGTTGTCTCGGGTCAGAAGGAGTTCAACCAGGTCGTGACCCAGGGCTGGAAGGCGGAGAACGCCCAGAAGCGTATGGACACCCTCCTGTCGGCCAACTACACGAGCACTGAGCTGGACGGCGTCCTGTCTCCGAACGACACCCTCGCCCGCGCGATCATCACGTCGGTCAAGGCCGCCGGGAAGCCCATCCCGATCGTCACCGGCCAGGACTCCGAGGTCGAGTCGGTCAAGTAGATCATGGCGGGCGAGCAGTACTCCACGATCAACAAGGACACTCGCAACCTGGTGAATGACACCATCAAGATGGTTCAGGCCCTCCAGAAGGGTCAGCAGCCGCC
>DATLQE010000222.1:0-5024 GCA_035535335.1 Lapillicoccus sp.
TTCTTCTACGATGCCGGCGGCGCCCTGAACGGCTTCCAGTTCACCGGTGAAGACTTCTTTGCCGACAAGGACGTGTGCAGCATCGTGCTGGAGCTGCCCAATACGGAGCTAGGAGCCAACCAGGTCGGTCTCTGGCAGCAAACGCTGGTCCGGGCGAATGGCGGCGGGTGGGTTCAGGTGGACCGGGGGGCTCGTGCCCAGCAGGTCACCTTCCTCCTGCCGAACGAGATCAAGTCGGAGTACCTTGCCGGCGAGCCAGCCGATGACGCCCGCTTCGTGGACAGCATCGTTCACGTCTTGGAGCACGCAGGTGGGTACTCACCGGAGGAAGCGAGGCGGTTAGCAGAACCTATGCTGCCGGATATCCTGCCTTACGACCCTCAGCGACCGGTTAGTTACCCGGACAACGGTCGACTGTTCACCGATGATGTGGGCGATTACGTGGTCGACATCCTCACGAACGGGAGGGTGAAAGAGGACAAGGTGGGTCCCCACGACGATTTCCTCTCCGAGTTTCCCTACCTGGGTCCGCCGCACGCGGATCGGACGGAGACCTGAAGCGCTTCGGCACAAGAGGAGCTCTCAGAAACCGGCGATCACGAACTCCCCAAAAGCTGATCGCCATAGGCCACGGACGAACGTGTCTTGGGTCTATGGCGATGAGTGGAGCTGAGGGGACTCGAACCCCTGACCCCCTCCATGCCATGGAGGTGCGCTACCAGCTGCGCCACAGCCCCCGGTTGGGAACTGCGGAAGTCTAGCGGTCGCCCGTCGGGCCGCCCAAATCACCGATCGGGGCGGGCCGGCTCCCCTACGCACCCACGTTCCACGCGTCGATCCGCCACCGTGCCGGCACCGGTGCACCCGACACCGACGATGCCTCCGCGAGCACCGCCCAGTGACAGTTCTCCAGTCCCCACAGCACCCGCTGGGCCTGCATCTGGTCGAGCCCGACGAGCGAGGCGACCCCTGCTCGGGCCGCGACGCCGTGGCAGACGACGACCGCGACGCGCCCCGGCGCCAGTACCGCAACCACGGCGTCGAGCGCGGCTCGCACCCGCAGGGCCAGCTCGGCCACGGTCTCCCCGGTCCGGCCGCGCCGCACGTCCTCGCCGCGCCCCATGGCCGCGAGCAGGTCCGGGTCGCGCAGCCGGACGTCGGCCGATGTGCACCCCTGCCACTCCCCCACGTGCACCTCTCGCAGCCGGGGGTCGACGGCGACCGGCAGGCCGGTGGCCCGACCCACCTGTTCGGCGGTGACGAGAGCCCGCACCAGATCGGACGTCACGATCAGCTGCGGGTCGTACGCCGCCAGGACCGGCGCCGCCTTGTCGGCCTGGGCCAGACCGATCGGCGACAGCTCGGAGTCCCGATGGCCCTGCCACACACCACTGGCGTTGTCGAGCGTCTCGCCGTGCCGGACGACGACCAGCCTGCGCGCGCCGGCGTCGGTCATCGCAGGACCATCCGGTCAGGAGATCCGGACCGACGCCAGGTCGATCTCGGGGCAGTCCTTCCAGAGCCGTTCGAGCTGGTAGAACTCGCGCTCCTCGGCGTGCTGCACGTGGACGACGATGTCGCCGAAATCCAGCAGGACCCAGCGTCCCTCGCGAGCGCCCTCGCGGCGGATCGCGCTGACGCCGACTTCTCGCAGCTTGTCCTCGATCTCGTCGACGATGGCGCCGACCTGGCGCTCGTTGTTGGCCGAGGCGATCACGAAGACGTCGGTCAGGGCGAGCTGCTCGCTCACATCGATGGCCATGACGTCCTGGGCGATCTTGTCCTCCGCGGCCAGCGCGGCCACGCGGGCCAGCTGCAGCGCTCGGGGTGTTGCGGGCACGTAACTCCTAGGTGGTGGCGGCCACGCGGGCCGACATCGGGGGATGTTCGGGGGGCAGCGCTCCCCGAGGGTCCGCGTAGAGGCGGTACTTGGTGATGTACTGGACGACCCCGTCCGGGACGAGGTACCAGACCGGCTGGCCGTCCTCGACCCGGGCCCGGCAGTCGGTAGAGCTGATGGCCATGGCCGGGACCTCCATCAGCGTGATCCGCTCGGTTGGAAGCCCTTTGTCCGACAGCTCATGACCGGGCCGGGTCACGCCGACGAAGTGGGCCAGTCGCCACAGCTCGTCGACGTTCTTCCACGTGAGGATCTCGGCCAGGGCGTCGGCCCCGGTGATGAAGAACAGCTCGGCCTGAGGATCCGCCTGGTGCAGCTCGCGCAACGTGTCGATGGTGTACGTCGGCCCGTCCCGGTCGACGTCGACGCGGCTCACGGTGAACCGGGGGTTCGAGGCGGTCGCGATGACGGTCATGAGGTACCGGTGCTCGGCGGCGCTGACCTCGCTGTCGTCCTTCTGCCAGGGACGGCCGGTCGGCACGAACACGACCTCGTCGAGCCCGAACCGGGCCTGCACCTCGCTCGCCGCGACGAGGTGGCCGTGGTGGATGGGGTCGAACGTGCCACCCATCACGCCGAGTCGGCGGCTCAGTGGGTCACCCGTGGTGCTCCGCGTCGTTGCTGGGACCGCGCTGCGGCACCTTGGCAGCGGTGTTGCGGAAGGTCCAGAGCACACCCAGCCCGATCAGGAATGCGACGAACGCGATGATCCCGTAGGCGATCGGCGGCATCGGCAACGACCCGTGCTGCTCCTCGGCACTGACGAGTCCGGTCACGACGACGGGCAGGGCGCTCGCTGGCATACGCACAGACTAACGCGCGCCCGCCGCAGCGCTCCGGTAGGCGATGGGCACCCTTCCGTCGGTAGTCAGGCCGGCTCGGCCCAGGCCGGCAGCGGCGCCAAGGGCAAGTCCACGGCCTGGGCGCACCACGCGTGCCCGATGGTCGCCCACGGCTCCTCGGCGCGGGCGATGGCCGCCACCAGCGCGTCGCACGACTTCCGGGCGGCCACGACGACCTCTGCCGGATACCCGTACCGCACCTGGTGCTCGGCGAACTCATCCTCGTCATCGACCAGGAGCGTTCCGTCCCACGCCCGAACGACGTCGAGGTCGAGGTCCACCGCCCGGACCGTGTCGCCTTCCCACCACGGCCGGTCAGTGACGTCCACATAGATCGCCGTCGGGACTCCGCGCCCGTTGAACGACGCGACGAAGTCCGCATCCCTCGGCACGAGGAACGCACACTCGGCGTCGGTCCGCGTCGTCCAGCCGGGGCGCCGCATCGGCATACCGGCGGGCGATCCCAGCCACTCCCCGAACCGGTCGGACCCGAGGTAGCGCAGGTCCATCTCCCAGTGCGGGCGCCCGCCCCACTTGGCGAAGCGCACCGGCACGACCTCCCCCCGTTCCACGCCGTCAACCTATCCACCGCTTCGGGTAACACAATGAGCACGTTTCATGGCCGCCGAACATCGGGCGCACAGCGGACCACGGGCCGCGGCCGTAACCTGGACGGCATGCATCCGGTGTTGTCAGTGGTCATCCCCGTGTACGACGAGGAGGACGTACTGCCCCTCCTCGTCAACCGGCTGCGGCCGGTTCTGGACGACCTCGACGCCTCCTACGAGGTGCTCGCGGTCGACGACGGGAGCACCGACCTGACTCCGGCCATCCTCCAGCGGATGCACCGGGAGTGGGACCAGCTGCGGGTGGTCCGGCTGCGCGCGAACGCCGGCCACCAGGCGGCCATCTCAGCCGGTCTCCAGCGAGCCCGCGGTGACTTCATCGTCACGATCGACGCCGATCTCCAGGACCCGCCTGAGGTCATCGCCACGATGCTGGCCAAGGCCCGCGGCGAAGGCGTCGACGTCGTCTACGGCGTCCGCACCGACCGCTCGACGGACTCGTGGTTCAAGCGCACCACGGCCAAGACCTTCTACACGACGATCCGCACGATCTCGGGCAGCGAGGCGATCAACGATGCCGGGGACTTCCGGCTGATGTCGCGAGCGACCGTCGACGCCATCAACGACCTGCCCGAGCACAACCGCGTGCTGCGGTTCATCGTGCCGGCGCTCGGCTTCCCGTCCGACGTCGTCGAGTACCGCCGCGACGAGCGGGCCGCCGGCGCGTCGAAGTACCCGTTCTTCAAGATGCTCAAGCTCTCCCTGGACGCGGTGACCGGGTTCTCGATGGCGCCGCTGCGGCTGGCAACGTTCCTCGGCCTGGGCGGCGGCGTCCTGGCGGTCCTGCTCGCGCTCTACGCGATCGTCGCCGGGGTCAGCGGGCACACCGTCGCCGGTTGGACGTCGACGGTGCTCATCGTGTCTTCGGTGGGCGCCGCACAGCTGCTCTGCCTGGGTCTGCTCGGCGAGTACATCGGCCGGATGTACACCCAGATGCAGGGCCGCCCGACGTACTTCATCGCCTACGACTCCCTCACGGCCACGAAGGGCCGGCACGGACCGACCGACACCCCGCTGCCCCCCGACGCGCGGCTCGTCGCAGGCAGCCCCCCGCCGGTGGCGCGCCCGCCGGACATCGCGCCGGACATCCGGTATGCGTCGGAGGAGCTCGGTGCCACGCCTGCGCCGTCGGTGCCCGGCGCCACCGGGCGTCCTGAGATCGTCCGTCCCGAGCCGGGCGTGCCGGATCGGGTCAACGCGTCAGCCGCTCGGGTGCGCCGTGACGAGGAGGCTCACGCCGGGGAGCTGCTTGACCGGTAGGTAGCGCTCCGCCGTGATGATCGCGGTGAGGGCGGTGTTGACGACGGGGTGCAGGTCGTCGAGATCGCTGCCACTGGACTTCTTGCGGCGCATGGCGACGACCGGCCTCAATAGGACGTTCCAGGACGTCATCCGGGTGATGTCGAACCCGCCCCGCTGCAGCACCGCGGAGAGCGTCTCGCGCGTGTAGCGGCGGACGTGGTCGACGGCGACGTCGTGGTCCGACCAGAGCCGGGGATCGGCCGGGACCGCGATCAGCAGCGTTCCGTCGGGCCGGAGCACGCGACGGATCTCGGCGACCGCGAGGTCGTCCTCCTCGATGTGCTCGAGGATGTCGAAGGCGACGACGAGGCTCAGCGACGCGTCGGCCAACGGCAGATGGCGAGCATCGGCCCG
>DATLQE010000223.1:0-6007 GCA_035535335.1 Lapillicoccus sp.
CCCGGGTCGTGTAGTCGACGTTGTCGGCGTCGAACGCCCGCCGCAGGATCTCCTCCATCTTGAGCCGGACCGTCGTGTTGTACCGGTCGCGCGGCAGGTAGATGAGCGCCGAGACGAACCGCTCGTAGACGTCGTACCGCAGGAACAGCTTGGTCTTGCGCCGCTCCTGCAGGTGGAGGACCGAGGTGGCGATTTCGAGCAGGTCGTCGGGATCGGTCTGGAGCAGCTCGTCCCTCGGGTAGTTCTCCATGACCTGCACGAGGTCCTTGCCGGAGTGGCTGTCGCGCGTGAAGCCGGCCCGTTCGAGCAGGTGCTCGACCCGCTCGGCGAGGATCGGGATGTGGAGGATCGACTCCGCATACGCACTCGAGGCGAAGATGCCGAGGAACCGCCGCTCCCCCGTGACGTGACCCTGGTCGTCGAACACCTTGACGCCGATGTAGTCGAGGTAGGCGTCCCGATGAACGGTCGCCCGCGAGTTGGCCTTAGTGATGATGAGCAGCTCCGGCTCGCGCGCCTTCTTGCGCGCCGACGGGTTGAGCCGCGCGACGGGTTCGGTGGCGGACTTGTCATAGCGCAGGATGCCCAGGCCGGTGCCGCTCACCGGCGCCAGCAGGTCTTCGCCGTCGTCGTCGACCTCGAGGGTGTACTCGCGGTAGCCGAGGAAGTTGAAGTGGTTGCTGGACAGCCATTCGAGGAAGCGGGCGGTGGAGCCCACCTCCTCCGGCTCGATCCCCTTGGGCGGATCCTCGTGCAACGACGTAGCGATGCTGATACACCGCTCCTTCATCTTGCCCCAGTCCTCGATGGCGTCGCGGACGTTGCCGAGCACGGCTTGCAGCCGGGCGGAGATCTCCTCGCGTTCCTCGGCCGCACCGACGCGGTCGATCTCGAGGTGCATCCACGACTCGGTGACGACGCCGAACTCGTCCGGAGCCGGCGCGTCGTCGTCGTAGACGTGCTCGAGGGTGCCGACTGCGTCTCGGCGGACGACCAGCTGAGGGTGGACCACGAGGTGCACCGTCCGGCCCACGGTTCCCAGCGCCGCGGTCACCGAGTCGACGAGGAAGGGCATGTCGTCGGTGACGACCTGCACGATGGTGTGCCCGCTGGTCCAGCCCTGGTCCTCGACGGACGGGTTCGTGACCGCGACGTTCACGGTGCCGACGGCGCGCTCGCGGGCGAGGTCGCGCTCGGCCAGGACCGCCCCGAGCAGGTCCTCGGGCTCACGCGCGAGCAAGTCCTCGGTCGCGGCGTGCCGATAGAAGACGTGCAGCAGCCGGGTGACGTCGGTCCGCGACTCGTCCGGCGCGTACTCGGCGGCAGCGCGCAGCTGTTGGGTCCGGGACTGCTCGAGCGACGCCGACATGGCTGGTTCGTGTTCCTCCACTGTTCCGGCCCCCGGGGCACGCTTCCACGAGTGCCGGTTCGAGCGTATCGCTCCTGTTCACATGGTGGACGACGGCCGGTGCGGGGCCGGTGGAGAACACGAAAGCGGTCGGGGACAGAGCGCCTACGGTGGGACGGTGACCGCACCGAGTGGGCCACGTCCGTGACGGCGGCTGGGCCGCGCCGCGAGGGGTTGGTTCGCGTTCTGCGCACGGTCCGCGAGGTGGCCCGCACGCAGGCCGACGACCTCCTCGGCCAGGTGCCCGACTCGGGAGACCCGGCGACCGGCCGGGCAGTGGACGACTTCGTCGAGCAGGCGGCCGACGCGCTCCGGGCGCTCGAGGAGGCCGTGGCGGAGACGCTGCATCGGCTCTCGGTGTCGGTGTCCGAGCCCGACGACGACCCGGCGACGCGACCGGCGCCCGGCCCCGACGCATACCCCTTCCCGCGGGAGCGCCCGTGATCGACGGGGCCACGGGCGATCCGGGGTCGTGCTCGCAGCTCGGTGGGGCGCTCCGGTCGAACGGCGCGCGGTTGCTGACGCTGCGGACCGAGCTGATCGAGCGGACCGAACGGCTGCGCCGGGACCCCGCTGAAGCCGCGACCGTGGACGACCTGGACGCCGACCTCCGCCTGCTCGACGCCACCGTCGACCGGCTGGACGCCGGCGGGGCGGCGCTGCAGCGGTTCGCCCAGGAGCTGGCCGAGATCGCAGAGTCGGTCCGCCGGCTCGAGGGTTCGGCGCAGACGGCCGGGCTGGTCCTCGACGGGCTCCGCGTCGTGGAGCCGTGGGGGGTGCTGACCACCGAGCTGGCGCAGCAGCGGAACCGGGCGCAGCCGGAGCTGCAGCGCCGCGCGGACCGGCTGGCCAGCCAGCTGGGTCGAGCCCGGACGGTCACCGCCCGGGCGATGGCGGAGGGCGCGCAGGCGCTTGCCGCCGCGGCCACGGCCTCGCGGACCCGTTCGCTACGGTGAGGGCATGAGGATCACGACGTCGTTCGACTACGCCGCGACTCCCGAAGACGTCTTCGCCATGCTGGCCGACCCGGCGTTCCAGGCGGC
The DNA here is from genome assembly GCA_035535335.1 of Lapillicoccus sp. GTDB lineage: Bacteria > Actinomycetota > Actinomycetes > Actinomycetales > Dermatophilaceae > Lapillicoccus. The sequence goes on from DATLQE010000223.1 coordinate 2,452, forward strand.
CAAGGTGGAGGCCACGCATCCGTTGTCCCGCACCGCGTCGGTGACCCCCAAGGGCGAGCAGACGGAGATCGTCACCAGCCGGGTCATCTCCACCGACGGGTTCCCCGACTTCGCGAAGTCGATCATCGGGCCGAAGCTGCGCGTGACGGAGACGATCGTCTGGAGCCGGGCGTCGGCGGACGGGTCGCGCACCGGGACCATGACCATCGCCATCGGCGACGCGCCGGTCCGGATGAACGGCACGCTGCGACTCGCGGCCGGCGGTTCCGGCACCCGGATCGCCGTCGACGGCGACCTCAAGGCCAAGATCCCGCTGCTCGGCGGCAAGGTCGAGAAGGCCGCGGAGAGGCCGATCCTCAGTGCGATCGAGAAGGAGCAGGAGGTCGGCGAGAAGTGGCTCGCCGGCTGACGCCTAGATCAATGGTGGCCTAGCGCTCGGGAAAGCGTGCGACAGCGGACCACTGTCAGGAGGCCCCACTCAGCCCATGTGGGGGTAGACGTGCGACGTCGGAGGAACGAAGGTCTCCTTGATGGAGCGGGCGCTGGTCCAGCGCAGGAGGTTCTGCGCGGCGCCGGCCTTGTCGTTGGTCCCGGACGCGCGGCCGCCGCCGAACGGCTGCTGCCCGACGACGGCGCCGGTGGGCTTGTCGTTGATGTAGAAGTTGCCGGCCGTGAAGCGCAGTCGCTCGCTCGCCGCCGCGATGGCGTCGCGGTCCTGGGCGATGATCGACCCCGTCAGGGCGTAGTCGGCGAACGACTCCATCTGGTCGACGGCCGCGTCGAAGTCGTCGTCGGCGAAGACGTGGACGGACAGGATCGGTCCGAAGTACTCGGTGCGGAACGCCTCATCGGTGGGGTCACTGGACTCCAGCACGGTTGGCCGGACGAAGTACCCCTCCGAGTCGTCGTACGTACCGCCGGCGATGACCTGCATCCCGGGGGCCGAGCGGGCCCGGTCGATGGCGGCGGCGTTCTTGGCGAACGACCGCTCGTCGATGACCGCTCCCATGAAGTTGGAGAAGTCGGTGACGTCACCCTGCGGCAGTCCGTTGGTGATGTCGACGAGGTCGTCGCGGATGGTCTTCCACACCGACGACGGCACGTAGGCGCGCGAGGCGGCCGAGCACTTCTGGCCCTGGTACTCGAAAGCCCCGCGGATCAGCGCGGTCCGCAGCACGTCCGGGTCCGCGGAGGGGTGGGCGACGACGAAGTCCTTCCCCCCGGTCTCACCGACCAGCCGCGGATATCCGCGGTAGCGGGACAGGTTCTCGGCCACCTCCCGCCAGAGGCGCTGGAACGTCGGCGTCGACCCGGTGAAGTGCACGCCGGCCAGGTCGGGGTCGGCCAGCGCGACCCTGGACACCTCGAGCCCGTCGCCGGTGACCAGGTTGACCACGCCCGGCGGCAGGCCGGCCTCCTCGAGCAGCTCCATCGTCAGCTGCGCCGCGAGGTTCTGGGTCGGGGACGGCTTCCACACCACCGTGTTGCCCATCAAGGCCGGCGCAGTCGGCAGGTTGCCGGCGATCGCCGTGAAGTTGAACGGCGTGATCGCGTAGACGAACCCCTCCAACGGCCGGTGGTCGGTCCGGTTCCAAACGCCCTTGGCGTTGAGCGGGGGCTGGTCCGCGAGGATCTGCCGCGCGAAGTGGGCGTTGATCCGCCAGAAGTCGATCAGCTCGCACGCCGAGTCGATCTCCGCCTGGTAGCAGGTCTTGCTCTGGCCGAGCATCGTCGCGGCGTTGAGCCGCCAGCGCCACGGTCCGGACAGCAGCTCGGCCGCCTTGAGGAAGATCGCCGCCCGGTCGTCGAACGACAGCGACCGCCAGGCCGGCCCGGCGGCCATCGCGGCATCCACCGCCGACCGGGCATCGTCGGCTGTCGCGTTGCGGAGCGTGCCGAGAACCTTCCGGTATGCGTGGGGCTGACGGACGTCGATGGCCTCACCACTGCCGACGACCCGTCGCCCACCGATCGTGTGCGGCAGGTCCCGACGTCGCGCCTGCAGCTCACCGAGAGCCGCCTCCAGATCGGCTCGTTCCGGGCTGCCCGGGGCGTACTGGAGGATGGGCTCGTTCTGCGGTGATGGGACCTGGGTGACGGCGTCCATTGGCGCACTCCTTCACAGCGGTTCGCCTCGTGGGCGCCTCTATGGTTTCACGTATGCCAGCCCCCCACCCCAGTGAGGACCTGAGCCTCCACCGGTTCGGCCGCACCGACGCGGGCGCTCCCACGCTGCTCCTCCTGCACGGTCTCACCGACTCCGGCCGCTGCTGGCCGGACGCCGTCGGGCGCTGGCAGAACGACTACCGGGTCCTCGCCTGGGACGCTCGCGGCCACGGCGAGTCCGAGCGCTTCACGGAGGCGGAGCTCGGCGACGGGGTCGGGGAGACCCACCGCGACGACCTCGTCGACCTTCTCGAGATCTTTGCGGGCGAAGGGGTCGAGCGTCCGGTACTCGTCGCTCACAGCATGGGCGGCGGCACCGCCGCGGCCGTCGCGAGCACCCGGCCCGAGCTCGTCCGCGCGGTCCTCCTGGAGGACCCGGCCTTGGGCCATGGCCGGTACGCCGACCTGGACACCCAGGAGGGGGCGCGGCTCCGGGTCGCCGAGGCGCGCGAGACGAACGCAAACCCCTCGGGCGCCATGAAGCGAGGCCGCACCATCCACGCGGACTGGCCCGCGTCCGAGTTCAAGCCGTGGCTCGACGCCAAGCTGCAGACCGATCTCGACATGCTGGCCGACCCCATCATCACGGTGCGGACGCCGTGGTACGACGTGGCCGCGGCGGTCGCCGTTCCGGGCCTCGTCGTCACCGGCGACAACGGCGCAATCTGGCAGGGTGACCTGCTGAGCCGGCTCCGCGAAGTCATGTCGACCAACGAGCGCCTCGACCTCGCGATCGTCGCCGGCGCCGGCCACTGCGTGCGGCGCGACCGACCAGAGGCCTTCCACACCGTCGTCGACCCATGGATCGCCAAACAGTTCGCCGAATGACGGCGCTAGCCGAGGAGGTCGACGACCACCTCGAGCTCGGTGGCGTCGTACCAGAGGTAGTCCGCAAGCGCGCCGGCAGCTCCCTCGGACGCCGGGTCGGCGACGTGGAACGATGCGACCTGGCGCTGCGGGACGGCGGCCGCCACCTGGACGGCGCTGACCGGGGCGCCCGGGTCGAGCAGGTCGGTCACCACCTCGGCGTCGACGTCCACGGCGGCGACGACAGGCGCGGCCCCGTCGACGGACGTCGCGGCGTCCGTAAAGGCGAGGTACTCGAGCTCGTCGTCGTCGGCGGTGGGGTGCTCCCGGCGCAGGTCGGTCGTCACCGCATACGCCGTGAACGGGGGAGGCTCGAGCGAACCGCCGTCGCCGAGCCGGCGCAGCCCGGTGGACGTCACCGGGAGGTAGATGCGGGTCTGCACGGTCAGCTCGAGCCTCCTCGAGCGCGGAGCTCCACGTCGGTCGCAGCGTCCGCCTCGGCGGCCAGAACGGCCCGCAGCTCCGCGTCGTCGGTATGCGGGTGGAAGTCAGAGGGCAACGGCGCCGGTGCGGGATCGGCCAG
>DATLQE010000224.1:0-11070 GCA_035535335.1 Lapillicoccus sp.
TACCTCGCCGAGCGAGGTTCGCGGGTCGCGGCGATCCGCCGGCTCCTCGAGGCGACCCTCGACCGGCCCGCCTCGTTCGGCTGCTTCGGGCTCCACGAGTGGGCGATGCTGCACCGCGCCGACCAGTCAGGTGTGCGCCACCACGACTGGCCGCTGCGGCTGGGCCGCGCGGGTACCGACGCCGTCGTCGAGTCGCACCAGGTCACCTGCTCACACGTCGACGCCTTCCGGTTCTTCACCCCGACGGCTCGCCCCCTGAACACGCTGCAACCGACTCGCGAGCGGCAGACCGAGCTCGAGCAGCCGGGCTGCCTGCACGCGGGGATGGACTGCTACAAGTGGGCGTACCAGCTGGTGCCTGCCGTTCCGAGCGAGCTCGTGATGGACTGCTTCGAGCTGGCCCACGACATCCGAGTCCTCGACATGCGCGCCTCGCCCTACGACCTCCGCGGCCTCGGATACGAGCCGGTACCGATCGAGACCCGCGAAGGCAAGGCGGCCTACGTCGAAGCTCAGCGCGGGTTCACTCGGCGCTCGCAGGAGCTGCGGCGCCGGCTCCTCGCGGCGACCGACGGGCTCGTGAGCCGGTCAGCCGCCTGACCTGACGAGGTCGGCCAGCTCACGCCGGTTCGTGATGCCGAGCTTGGTGTAGACGTGCCGCAGGTGGTACTCCACCGTCTTGGGACTGAGGAACAGCGCGCCCGCCGTCTCCCGCGTGGTCCGTCCGTCGAGGAGCAGCTGGACGATCTGGCGTTCTCGCGGCGTCAGGTTGTCGAGGCCCGTGGCCCCGCGGGGGGCCACGGTGATCCCCGTCGCCGCGAGCTCGTCCGCGGCCGTGTCGGCCCAGGGTTGGGCGCCGAGCCGCTCGAAGGCCCGGTAGGCGTCCTGCAGCGGTTCTCGCGCGTCGACCCGTCGCCGAGCCCGGCGCAGGCGCGCGCCGTAGGCGAGGTTGGTGCGGGCCGTCTCGAAGACGTCCGGCGTCTGGGCGTGATGGCAGAGAGCCTCCTCGAACGCGGCGTCGAGGTCGTCGTCGGCGGCCAGCAGGGCGACGGTGCGCCAGGCCCGAGCCAGCGCCCACGGCGCGCCCTTGGCCTCGGCTCGGCTGCCGTACTCGGTGGCCAACGCGGCCGCCCGTTCGGTGTCTCCGGTGCGGAGCAGCGCCTCGGCCAGCTCAGGGGCCGGTGAGAGGTCGACGTCCCTGATCCCCGCGACGTCCAGCAAGGTCACGACCGACGCATACCGGTCGACGGCCTGGTCCATCCGGCCCGCCGCGAGCTCGACGTCCCCGAGCGCGAAGCCGGCCCAGATCCGCGCGATCATGATCTGGCGCGGCTCGGCGATGGCCACGGCGCGAGCAGCGTGCTCGCGGCTCGCGTCCTCCTTTCCTCGACGGGCCTCGAGCCACGCCAGCCCGGCCAGGGCGATCGCCGTTTCCGTGCTCTGGCCCAGCTCCTCCGCCAGGCTCGCGGCTTCTGCGTAGTCCGACTCGGCGGCGGCCCACCGGTCAGTGGTGGCATGGTCCCGGGCCAGGTGGAAGAGCAAGTGCGGTAGCGCTCCGAGCGAGGTGTCCGCCCGGGCCTCCTCAACGGCGCGGAGCAACCGACGGATGGAGCCGTCGTCGCGAAGGAACAGCGCCGCGAGGGCCAGCCAGGCGGAATCGAACTCCCCCGTTTCTGCACCGTTCTCGCGGTCGAGCAGCCGGGCGCCCTCGCGCAGCTGCGCCGACCCGTCCTCGCCGTTCAGGACCTGCGCCATCCCCACGGCCAACCGGCCGATCCCGGCCGCACTGCGGTCGACACCCCGCTCGAGTAGTGACTCGGCCAGCCGCTGCGACTCTCTCGCCACGTCGCCGTTGGCGAGATAGAAAGCCACGCCGATGGCCTCGGCCACGAGGTGGAGCGCCCGGTCGGGATCGGTGTCGGCGACGTCGCGCGCCGCGGCGATCAGGGTGGCCCAGGCCTCGCCCAGGGCTCCGCTGCGTGAGGCGATCGCCCCCCGCAACGCCCCCGCCCGGCTGCGGGTCGTGGCGGACACGTCGCCCGCCAGCGCCGCGTCGAGCAGGCGCAACGCCCAACCGGCGTCGCCGGCGTCGAAGGCGGCGGTCGCTGCCGCGACTCCGCGGTCCGCCCGGAGGGTCTCGTCGTCGGTCAGCTGGGCGGCCCGCTCGAGGGCGGAGGCGGCGACGGCGTATGCGCCTCGCCTCCTGGCGTCCACGCCGACGGCTTCCAGCGCGCCGGCCGCCTCGATGTCAGGACCCAGCGCGGCAGCAGCGGCGTGCCAGGCGCGCCGCGTCACGTCGGCCGACGGCAGCGACGCGACCACCGCCGCGTGGACCTCACGGCGACGGTCAGAGGTCAGACTGGCGTAGGCGGACGACCCGACGAGGGGATGGGTGAAGGCCACCCGGTCCCCCGACGTGCCGATCAGCCCGGCGCCCTCGAGCCGGGTCAGCAGATCAGCGTCGAGGCCCAGCACGGCGGCACCGCTGAGGACCACCCGGAGGTCGCCCGCCGCGGCCACGACGAGGCCCAGCAGCGTGGTCGCCGACGGCCCGACCGCCCGAGCACGCCGCACGAACCCGTCGGCAAGAGCCGCGGGAACCGGCACCGCGTCGAGTCCGGGGACGCCGCCGCCGAACGAGCCCCCCGCGACGGCCACGCCGACCGGCTCGCGGGCCATCTCGACGATCGCCAGCGGGTTTCCGCCGGTCGTGCGATGCACCCATTGGGCGCGTTCGGCACCACCGGGCGCGGTGTTGGTGGATCGCAGCAGGTCCGCGGTACCGCGCACGTCGAGGCCGCCCAGCGCGAGCTCCGGCAGGTCCGCGTTCCGCAGCGGGCTCGCCTCGCTCTCACGCAAGGCCGCCACGAGGAGGATCGGATCGGCGACGAGCCGCCGGGCGGCGAAGACCAGCGCCTCGGCTGACGGACGGTCGAGGTCGTGGGCGTCGTCGAGCAGCAGGGCGATCGGCCGCTGCTCGGCGCGCCGCGTCAGCACGCCGAGGGTGGCGGCGCCGACCGCGAACCGGTCCGGCTGCGGCCCGGTGTCCAGGGCGAGCGCGGTCCGCAGTGCGGCCGCCTGCGGCGTCGGAAGCTGGTCCAGGTCGGCCGCAGCCGGGGCGAGGACCAGCGCCAGGACGCCGAAGGGCAGGTCGCGCTCCGCCTCCGCGCCCGCCACGCGGACGACGGCCATGCCCTCGGCCCGTTCCGCGACGTAGTCGAGCAGCGTCGTCTTGCCGATCCCCGGCTCACCGACGAGAAGGAGGACCGCGCTGCGGCCCAGCCGGGCGCCCGCCACGAGGGCATCGAGCGCCCGCCGTTCGGTCTCCCGCCCCACGAGCACCCGCCGAGTCTAGGAAGACACCGGACTCTTGGGTGCCGCACGGCAGGACTAGGGGGCCACCCGGATGCGGCGCGTATCCGCGAGACCCGACCGTGGGCATACCCACCTGCCGCCGGCCACTCGCCGCCCTCCCCGAAGGACCTCCCATGACCGCTGTCACCTCACCCCCCGTCGTCGACGGCGACGCCCTCATGGGCTTCGTCTTCCGGGCCATCGACGAGGTCGGTGCCTCCCTCAACTGCGCCCTGGTCGTCATGGGCGACCGCCTCGGCTACTACCGCGCCCTTGCCGAGCAGGGACCACTCGCGCCGAACGCCCTCGCCGACCTCACCAACACCGCCGAGCCGTACGCCCGCGAGTGGCTCGCCGCACAGGCGGCTGGCGGGTACCTCGGCTACGACCCCGAGACCCTCACCTACTCGATCTCCCCCGAGGTCGCCGTCGCGATGACCGACGAGTCCAGCCCCGCATACCTGCCGGGGTTCTTCCAGTTCGCCTACGGGACGATCGGTGACGCCGATCGGATCTTCGAGGCGGCCGGGACCGGTGACGGCGTCGGCTGGCACGAGCACAACAGCCACGTGCGCGACGGGTGCGAGCGGTTCTTCCGGCCGGGCTACCTCGCCAACCTTGTCGCCTCCTGGCTGCCGGCGCTCGAGGGCGTCGTCGCCAAACTCGAGGCCGGGGCAACCGTCGCCGATGTGGGCTGCGGCCACGGCTCGTCCACCGTCCTCCTCGCTCAGACCTACCCGAGCGCGCGGATCTACGGCTCGGACTACGACGCGACCGCGATCGAGGTTGCGCGGGAACGGGCCCGGGAGGCCGGCGTGGCCGACCGGGCACGTTTCGAGGTGGCCGGAGCGAACGGGTTCTCCGGGCGAGGGCTCGACCTCGTCACGACCTTCGACGCGCTCCACGACATGGGTGACCCGGTGGGCGCGGCGCGGCACGTCTACGACGCGCTCGCCGACGACGGGGCCTGGATGGTCGTCGAACCGGCCGCCGGCGACCACGTGGAGGACAACCTCACCACGGTCGGCCGGGTCTACTACGGGTTCTCGACCCTGCTGTGCACGCCCGGGTCGCTCTCGCAGGACGTCGGGCTGGCGCTCGGCGCCCAGGCCGGTCCGGCCAAGATCCGCGACGTCGTGACGGCCGCCGGATTCACCCGGTTCCGGATCGCCGCGCAGACGCCGCTCAACACCATCTTCGAGATTCGCAAGTAGCGGAGACTGGACCGATGAGCCAGTTCGCGCTCCCCGACGGGATCGCCTCGTCGACCGGTGTCGTCGATCGGAACGGCGTGCGCCTTGCGTACGCCGTCTCCGGGTCGGGTCCGGTCACCATCCTGCTGTTGCCGACCTGGTCCATCATCCGGTCGCAGTTCTGGAAGGCCCAGGTCCCATACCTGGCCCGCCACTACCGGGTCGTCACGTTCGACGGCCGCGGCAGCGGTGACTCGGGCCGTCCGTCCGGCGCGGCCGCATACACCAACGGCGAGTATGCGGCGGACGCCGTCGCCGTCCTCGATGCCACCGGGACGGACCGCGCGGTGGTGGTCGGGCTCTCGGCCGGCGCCTCGTGGGCGGTGCACCTCGCCGCGAAGCATCCCGAGCGGGTCAGCGGCGTCCTGGCGCTCGGTCCGGCGTGTGCGTTCGACATCCCGAACGCCTACCGCGACTGGTCCCCGTGGGACGAGCCGGTCGACACGACCGAGGGGTGGGCGAAGTACAACAAGTACTACTGGCTCGACGGCGACTACGACGACTTCGTCCGCTACTTCTTCGCGGAGATGTTCACGGAACCCCACTCGACCAAACAGATCGAGGACTGCGTCGGCTGGGGCCTCGAGATCGCTCCGCAGACACTGGTCGACACCACGGCAGGGAGGCTGGGCCTCGACGGGGCGGTGGCCGAGCCCATCGAACCGGTCTGCGCCCAAGTCCGCTGCCCGGTCCTCGTCGTCCACGGCACCCGCGACCACATCCGACCCCTCGAGTACGGCGAGCGGCTGGCCGAGCTGACCGGAGGCGAGCTGATGCGCGTCGACGGTGGCGGCCACGGCATCATGGCGCGCGATCCGGTGTTCTTCAACGAGGTCCTTCGGGGCTTCGTCGACCGCCTCCATCCGCCCGAGCGGCCCGCGACGCAGACCTGGAAGCGGGCTCGCCGGCGGCCGCCGCGGGCGCTGTACCTGTCCTCCCCCATCGGCCTCGGCCACGCCCGCCGCGACGTCGCCATCGCCGCCGAGCTGCGCCAGCGGCATCCGGACCTGCAGGTCGACTGGCTCGCCCAGCACCCCGTCACGCGCGTCCTCGAGGCCGCCGGCGAGCGGCTCCATCCGGCTTCTCGCTGGCTGGCCAACGAGTCCACCCACATCGAGAGCGAGTGCGGCGAGCACGACCTCAATGCGTTCCAGGCCATCCGCCGGATGGACGCGATCCTCGTCAACAACTTCGGGGTCTTCCGCGACCTCCTCGACGAGGAGCCCTACGACCTCGTCGTCGCCGACGAGGCGTGGGACGTGGACTACTTCCTCCACGAGAACCCCGAGGTCAAACGCGCCCCGCTGGCATGGATGACCGACTTCGTCGGCTGGCTGCCGATGCCGGAGGGCGGTGACGCCGAGGCGGCACTCACGGCCGACTACAACGCAGAGATGATCGAGCAGCGCGCGCGGTACCGGGCGGTGCGCGATCGGTCGGTCTTCGTCGGCAGCGAGTCGGACGTCGTCGACGCCGCGTTCGGGCCGGGCCTGCCGCTGATCCGCGAGTGGACGACGGCGAACTTCGACTACGCGGGGTACGTGACCGGGTTCGAGCCGACGCCGCCGGAGGCCCGGGAGTCGTCGCGGGCGGCGCTCGGCTACCGGCCGGATGAGCGGGTATGCGTCGTCACCGTCGGCGGGTCGGGGGTCGGAGCGCCGTTGTTGCGCCGGGTGCTCGACGCGGTGCCGCTGGTCCGCGCGACGGCGGACGACCTGCGGTTCGTGGTGGTGACCGGGCCGCGGATCGACCCTAGTTCCCTGCCGTCGGTCCCCGGCGTGGAGGTGCGCGGCTTCCTGCCCGACCTCGTCGACCACCTCGCCGTGTGCGACGTCGCGGTGGTCCAGGGCGGCCTGTCGACGTGCATGGAGCTGACCGCCAACCGGCGCCCGTTCGTCTACGTCCCGCTGCGGCGGCACTTCGAGCAGAACCTGCACGTGCGGCACCGGCTGGAGGGGTACGGCGCTGGCACCTGTCTCGAGTACCCGCTGGCCAGCGATCCCGACGCCCTCGCGGCCGCGGTCGTCTCGGAGCTGGATCGTGTCGTCGACTACAAGCCGGTCGAGACCGACGGCGCCGCCCGAGCGGCCGCCCTCATCGGCGCCCTCCTCTAGGTCACCCCACTACTGCCGGTTCGTGCTCTGAACCGCACGGAAATCCGTACTCCCGCCGCACGAATCATGAAGCTCGTCGCGGCACGCCTCGAGGAACGCCGCGCCGTTTCACCCGGTGTCGTTACGGCGTCGCTTCCTCCGGTCGTCGCCCGAGTAGAGGATGACGCCCGCCGCCGGTATGAGCAGGAACCACAGCCACGACTTGAAGACGAAGAAGCACACCAGCGCCACGAACGGGGCGAGCCCCATCAGCACGTCGCGGTGCCGCGCGACCCAGGAGTCCGGTGGGAACAGCCCGGATCCCTTCTGGGGCTCGATCGGGGTCGACGGCGCGGACACGACCGCTCCCTGCAGCGGCGCCGGGGCGTCGTAGGGCCGGGTGCCACCCGGCAGGTCGCTGAACAGGGCATCCAGGTCACCCTGCGTCACCGCCGCGTACGCCGCCGTCGTTCGGCGCTCGTGTTCGGCGGGGTCGAGGCGACCCGCCTGCCAGTGCCGGTTCAGCGCCGAGATGGCAGCATCGCGCTCGGCATTCCCGATCCGCTCTCCCGAGTCCCCGCTCATGCTCATGGTCCCATTCTCCCCGAACCCCAAATCGCCCGCGCGCATGAACGCGGCGAGCCGCGGGTAGGGGCCAGGATGGAGGAGGGTGGGCTCCACCACCGGAGCTGACCCGACATCGAAGGAGAGGGTCGTGAGCACCGACGAGACCGAGAACCGCTCCGGCGTGGAGCGACGGGCTACCGACAACGACCGCACCCGGAGCGAGCGGAGCGCGGCGGAACAGGAGAGCACTCGCCCGATGCGGGCTGAGCAGACCCCGGAGCGCACCAGTGAGTACCCTGCCGGCGGGTATGCGGCGAACGAGAACCCGGCCTACGCCGAGCAGCGCCGGGTCGTCCCGGGCTCGGCCCGCGGTCGCCTTCACGTCGGCATCAACTGGGGCGCCGCTTTCTTCGGCTGGATCGCGGCTGTGGGCCTGGCCGTCATCCTCACGACCTTCGTCGCCGCCGTCGGCGCCGCGGTCGGCGTGACGCAAGGGGCGACCACGGTCGACCAGGCGGCCACCCAGATCCAGAACCAGGACCCGCAGACCGTCGGCATAATCGGCGTGGTCCTGCTGGTCGTGGTCGCCTTCGTCTCCTACTACGCGGGTGGCTACGTCGCGGCTCGGATGTCCCGCTTCGACGGCGCTCGCCAGGGCTTCGCGGTGTGGCTGTGGGCGATTGTCGTCGCCATCGTCGTCGCCATCGTGGCCGCGATCGCCGGGGCGCGGTTCGACGTGTTGAGCACGCTCAACAGCTTCCCGCGGTGGCCGGTGGCCCAGGGCGACCTCACCGGCACGGGCATCGTCGCGCTCCTCCTGCTCCTCGCGATCACCTTGCTGGGCGCCGTCATCGGCGGTGCGGCCGGTATGCGTTACCACCGGAGGCTGGAGACCAGCGAGGCCGAGTACCTCGAGTAGACCCAGCGGTCTGCGACGAGCCGGTATGCGCCATGTCGCCGACGCGCATACCGGTCGTCCACACAGGAGCGGTCTTCAGCGGACCGGCACCTCGTGCCGCTGGAGCCCGAAGGTGATGCCGTCGACGAGGGCCTTCCAGGACGCCTCGACGATGTTGGCGGCGACGCCGACGGTGTTCCACGACGTCTCGCCGTCGGACGTCTCGATGAGCACTCGGGTCACCGCGTCGGTGCCGTGTGACGCGTCGAGGATGCGGACGCGGAAGTCGATCAGCTCGAGCTTCTCGATCTCCGGGTAGACCTCCGACAGCGCCTGCCGCAGGGCGTGGTCCAGGGCGTTGACCGGGCCGTTGCCCTCTCCCGTCGCGACGAACCGCCGGTCGCTCGCAACGAGCTTGACCGTGGCCTCGGAGACGGCCAGCTCCCCGCCGCGGGCGTCGGTGATGACGCGCCACGACTCGACGTCGAAGTACGCGAGCCGGGTGCCGGACACGGCGTTGCGGAGCATCAGCTCGAACGAGGCGTCGGCCGCGTCGAAGGTGTAGCCGCGCAGCTCGAGGTTTTTGACCTCGGCGAGAACCGACGCCACCAGCTCGTCGCGGTTCGGCAGACCGGTCAGGTCGATCCCGATCTCCGCGGCCTTGAGCTGGATGCTGGCCCGGCCGGCCATGTCGGAGACGAGGGTGCGCATGCCGTTGCCGACCGCGGTGGGGTCCGTGTGTTGGTAGAGGTTCGGGTCGACCTTCAGCGCGCTGGCGTGCAGGCCGGCCTTGTGCGCGAACGCGCTGGCGCCGACGTAGGGCTGCCGGCTGTACGGCGCGACGTTGGTCACCTCGCTGATGGCGTGCGCGAGGCGCGTCGCGTCGCGCAGCCGTTCGGGGTCGACGACCGGACGCCCCGCTTTGAGCTGGAGGTTCGAGACGACGGTGAGGATGTCGGCGTTGCCCGTCCGCTCGCCGTAGCCGTTGACCGTGCCCTGGACATGCGTGGCGCCGGCCTCCACCGCGGCGAGCGAGTTGGCCACGGCACAGCCGGTGTCGTTGTGACAGTGGATCCCGAGGCGCGCGCTCGTCGACGTGAGCACGTCGGCGACGACGTCCTGCACCTGCGGCGGCAGCATCCCGCCGTTGGTGTCGCAGAGCGCGATCACTTCCGCTCCGGATTCGGCAGCGACGCGCACCGCCTCCAGGGCATAGGCGCGGTCCGCCGCATACCCGTCGAAGAAGTGCTCGGCGTCGAGGAACACCCGCCGCCCCTCCGCGTGCAGGAAGCTCACGGTGTCGCGGATCATCGCGAGGTTCTCCTCGCGCGTGGTCCGCAGCGCCTCCTCGACGTGCCGCACGTGCGACTTGGCGACGAGCGTCACGACCGGTGCGCCGGAGACCAGCAGCGCCCGCACCAGCGGGTCGTCGGCGGCCCGGGACCCTGCCCGCCGGGTGGCCCCGAACGCCGCGAGCGTCGCGCTGCACAGGTCGAGCTCGTGCTGCGCACGGTGGAAGAACTCGGTGTCCTTGGGGTTCGCACCCGGCCAGCCGCCCTCGATGAAGCCGACGCCGAGCTCGTCGAGGTGCCGCGCGATGACGAGCTTGTCGGCGACGGAGAGGTTCAGTCCCTCCTGTTGAGCGCCGTCGCGCAGCGTCGTGTCGTACACATGGAGTTCGGTGGTCGTCATGTGGCTTCCCTGGTGCTGTGGGGTGGACGTGACGTATGCCGGCCGTCTCCTCGCCGCTCGCGTCCGGGCGGGATGTGCCCGGGACACAAAAAGACCCCCCGGGTTTCGGGAGGTCTGCGCGACGAGGGGTACTCGTCGCGCTACGGGATAATGAGCGAGGCGTGGTTGACGGCCGTGCACACGGGTGTCACGCGGTCCAGAGTGCCCGTCGAGCGCCGGCGCTCCAACGAGTGTCTCGACATGTGGGCGACGTTCTCAGGTGCTGACCGGGCCGACGAGGCGCTCGAGGATCTGGGCGACGCCGTCCTCGTCGTTGGACGGGCAGACGTGGTCAGCGGCGGCGAGGACGTCCGGGTGCGCGTTGGCGACGGCGAACGACCTTCCCGCCCAGGCGATCATCGGCAGGTCGTTGGGCATGTCGCCGAACGCCCAGACGTCGGCCGCGTCGAGGCCCAGCTCCTCGCACCAGGATTCCAGCCCGGCCGCCTTGGTGACGCCGGGTGCGGAGATCTCGGCCAAGCCGCCGGCCCCGGAGTACGCGACGATCCCACGATGGCCGACGACGTCCGCCACGCGTTCCAGGAACTCGTCCTCGGACATCGCGGGGTGGCGGCCGAGCAGCTTGCCGACCACTCCGCCCTCCAGTGTCGGGATCGGGCCGCGCACCGCGTCCACGGGGATCGGGTGCTGGCTCTCGTACGCGTCCTCGAGCGCGAAGCCGGTCGCGCGTTCCGCAGCGAAGGTCACGCCGGGCAGCTCGCGCCGGAGGTCCGCGACGATCTCGACTACCGCCTCGGGCTGGATTCCACGGTGTGACAACACCTTTCGGTTCGGAACGTCGTAGACGAACGCACCGTTGCCACAGATGGCCACACCGCCGTCGCCGACGAGGTGAGCGAGCGGGTCGAGCCAGCGCGGCGGCCGGGCGGTGACGAGCACGGTTCGGATGCCCTCCGACTGGATGGCTCGCAGCGCCGCGGCCGTCCGCTCAGAGCCGGTGCCGTCCGACCGGAGCAGCGTGCCGTCGAGGTCGGTGGCGACCAGTCGGGGACGACGCCATCCACCGTCCGGGAGCGCCGCGGCCGCGTCACGCATACCGGAGCAGCCGACCGCCTCAGGCGAGCCGGGTCAGCCAGCCGCGGGTGTCCTCGACCCGGCCGTACTGGATGTCGAGGAGCCGCCGGCGCAGCCCGAGGGCGACGCGGTCCTCGTG
>DATLQE010000225.1:0-2682 GCA_035535335.1 Lapillicoccus sp.
AACTTCACCGTGCGTCTCTTCCGACCAGACGGCAGCGGCGGCCTCAAGCTCGCCGAGGCCGCCACCGAGCCCGGCGCCGAGCCGGCCATCCCCGGCCTCACCTTCGCCGACCCACGCGTCACGTCCTCGCAGCCGTTCACCATCGAGTCGGCGAGCCCCGACGACGCCGACCTGCGCTGGCGCGCCATCGCCGGCGTCAACGCCGACCGCGACGCCGTCTACGTCGTCGCGGTGCCCCTCCGACAGATGGAGCTCACCCTCGGAAGCTTCCTCGCCTACGCCCTTCTCATCGGGGTCGCCGTCCTCGCCGCCGCGCTCGGGATCGGCTGGTATGCCGTACGCCGCGCCTTCCGCCCGCTCACCCAGATCGAGGACACGGCCGCGGCCATCGCCGCTGGCGACCTCACCCAGCGGGTGCCCGAGCCGACGACCCGCGACGAGGTGGCCTCGCTGTCCCGGTCGCTCAACGCCATGCTCGCCCAGATCGAGCAGTCCTTCGCGGTCCGCGAGGCCAACGAGGAGCACATGCGGCAGTTCGTCGCCGACGCCTCGCACGAGCTGCGCACCCCGCTGGCGACGGTCCGGGGGTACGCCGAGCTCTACCGGCAGGGCGCCGTGCGTGAGCCCGAGGACGTCGCCGGCGCCTTCGCGAGGATCGAGAGCGAGGCGTCCCGGATGTCGGGTCTCGTCGAGGACCTCCTCGTCCTCGCGCGGGTCGAGGGCGAGCGCCCGCTGGTCTTCGACGACGTCGACCTGGCCGTCCTTGCCGGCGACGCCACCCAGGACGCGCGCGTCCTGGCTCCCGACCGACACGTCCGGCTGGTCGGGCTCGACGGCCCACTCCGACCGGTCCACGTCCTCGGTGACGAGCAGCGGCTGCGCCAGGTCGTCACCAACCTCGTCTCGAACGCGCTGCACCACACGCCACCAGGCACCCCGGTCGAGATCGCCGTCGGGAACCGGGCCGACGGGTGCGCGGCCCTCGAGGTCCGCGACCACGGCCATGGAGTCGACCCGGCGCAGGCTCGCCGGGTGTTCGAGCGGTTCTATCGCGGTGACCCGGCGCGCAGCCGCCGCGGCACGGGAGGCACCGGCGGGACCGGCCTGGGCCTAGCCATCGTCGCCGCGATCGTCAGTGCTCACCACGGCAGCGTCGGCGTCTCCCAGACCTCAGGAGGCGGCGCCACGTTCGTCGTCGAACTCCCACAGCATGCTCACAGTGACGCGACAGCGAGCCTTGAAGACGCGGAGGTTGAGTAGAGGAAAGTCACCCAGAGGAGCAGCAATCGCCATGACCCAGCAGGACATCCACCCGGACCCCACGAGGACCCGTCCGGACGAGGGCGCCACCGAGCAGGCCGCGGAGCACACGCCCGAGCAGGCCCCGGAGCAGACACCCGAGCAGCAGACCCAGGCCCACCAGTGGCTCGGCCAGCACGAGTACCAGAGCCCGAGCTCGACCCCGACCACCGGGATCCCCACCCAGACGGCCCCGCAGCCGGACTGGTACGGCACCCCGGCGACCGGCGGCCACGGCGGCTATCCCACGTACCCGCCGGCCACTCCAGTACCCACTCCCGCGCCCCAGGCGAAGCCGGGCCGTGGGCTCGGGCAGATGACCGCGGTCGCGATCCTCGCGGCGGCCCTCGCCAGCGGCGGCACCTACGCCGCCACCCGGTATGCGACACCGGCCCCCTCCTCGAGCCCGGCCGCGACCACTCAGAGCAACGGCTCGACGTCGCCGCAGGTCATCCAGGGCAACGCCGCTGCTCCGGACTGGACCGCGACCGCCAAGGCGGTCGGCCCGAGCGTCGTGTCCATCACCGTCCAGAGCGGCGAGGGCGAAGGGCAGGGCTCCGGCGTCATCTTCGACGCCCATGGCCACGTGCTCACCAACAACCACGTCGCTACCGGCGCCGGCAGCAACGCGGCGATCAGCGTCACGCTGAGCGACGGGCGCAGCTACGAGGCGAAGATCGTCGGCACCGACCCGTCGACCGACCTCGCCGTGCTTCAGATCAGCAACCCGCCGAGCGACCTCGTCCCGATCACGATCGGCGACTCCTCGCAGCTCACGGTCGGGCAGCCGGTCATGGCCATCGGCAACCCGCTCGGCCTCTCGGGCACCGTCACGACGGGGATCGTCAGCGCGTTGAACCGCCCGGTGACGACCCAGGCGAGCGAGGGCGGCCAGGGCCAGCAGGGCCAGCAGGGCCAGGTCCCTGGCCTCCAGCAGCAGGCCACGTCGGACACGGTCGTCACCAACGCGATCCAGACCTCCGCCGCGATCAACCCCGGCAACTCCGGCGGCGCGCTGGTCACCGCCGACGGCAAGCTCATCGGCATCAACAGCTCGATCGCCTCCCTCGGCTCGTCGAACAGCGGCCAGAGCGGCAACATCGGCATCGGGTTCGCGATCCCGTCGAACGAGGCCAAGTCGATCGCCGACCAGCTGATCTCCACCGGCTCCGCGCAGCACGCGTACATCGGCGTCTCGGCGAGCGACACGACCGTCACCGACGGCAGCAGCAAGCGCCAGGCCGCGCTGGTCCAGTCCGTCTCGGCGGGCACCCCCGCGGCACAGGCCGGGCTGCAGGCGCAGGACGCGGTCATCGCCATCGACGGCAAGCCCGTCGACTCGTCGGAGGCCCTCGTCGCCAGCATCCACGAGCACAAGGTGGG
>DATLQE010000226.1:0-2131 GCA_035535335.1 Lapillicoccus sp.
GCGGCTCGTCGACGACGCCGTGGCGCGCATCCGGGCCGGTGGAGCCGTCCACTACTTCGGGGCGGGGACCTCCGGCCGGCTTGCCGTGCTCGACGCGGCCGAGCTGCTGCCGACCTTCAACGCCCCCGTGGGGCTCTTCACCGCCCACCACGCCGGCGGTGCCGAGGCTCTGCTCGCGGCCGTGGAGGACGTCGAGGACGACGTCGAAGCCGGCCGTCAGGAGGCGCAGATCCTCAGGGCCGACGACGTCGCGATCGGGCTGACCGCCTCGGGTCGCACCCCCTACGTCAGGGGCGCGCTGGACGTCGCTCGCCAACGCGGCGCGCTCACAGCGCTCGTCACCGCGCACGCAGAGTCCGAGATCGGGATGCTCGTCGACCACGTCATCGCGCCGGCGACCGGTCCGGAAGTGGTGACCGGATCGACGCGCCTCAAGGCGGGAACGGCACAGAAGCTCGTCCTCAACGCCTTCTCCACGTCGGTGATGATCGCGCTCGGCCGCACCTGGTCCAACCTCATGGTCGACGTCGTCGCCACGAACGCCAAGCTACGCGGCCGCGTCGTGCGGATCCTCCGCGAAGCCACGGGCGTCGACGAGGAGTCCGCCCAGAAGGCGCTGGCGGAGGCCGGCGGTGAGCTCAAGACCGCGCTGCTCCACCTGCTCACCGACATCCCGGCGACCGAGGCGCGCGCCCTGCTCGACTCTCACGGCGGGTCCGTCGCGGCCGCGCTGGGCGCGATCGCGCCGCCGCGCTGAAGGGGTCAGGGTTGGCTGTCGTCGTCGGCGTGGACGTCGGCGGGTCCGGACTCCGCTGCCGGTCCGTCGCCGACGGCGTGAGCGGCCAGTCACTCTCAGGCGCCGCACTGCACATCGGGCCGGCGGGCATCGACGTGGCGACGCTCGTGGAGTCCCTGGTCCCGCTCGTGCCCGTCGGGCCGGACCTGCTCGTGTGGTCCATGCGCGGGCTGCTGGCCCTGGCCGACCCTGTGGCTCTGGCGGCGCTCATTCGCGAGCGGGTGGGTGCGCGCGAGGTGTGGGTATGCGGCGACGCGCTCGCGGCCATGGTCGGTGCGGTGGGTTCGGTCCGCCCCGGCGCCGTCGTCGCCGCAGGGACCGGAGCGATCGCCTTCGCGACCGACTTCGACCGGATCTGGCGGAGGGTCGACGGCTGGGGGCACATCCTCGGCGACCGCGGGTCGGCCGCCTGGGTGGGGCTGCAGGCGCTCGAGGCGGCGCTGCTGGCCCTGGACGGGGTTGCGCCCGGCGGAGACGCGCTGCTCGCCGCCATGACCGAGCAGCTCGGACATCCGGAGAGCTGGCCGCGCATGGTGATGACCCGGCCGGACGCGGTGGCCCTTCTCGCGGGGCTGGCGCCCGTGGTGACGTCGCTCGCCGCGACGGACCCGGCCGCCGGCCGCATCTGCACCCAGGCGGGGCAGGAGCTGGCTCGGTCGCTGGCCACCGCAGCGCAGGGGATCGAGGGGGTATGCGTGTCGCGCACCGGCGGTCTGTTCGGCGCCACGTCGGTGCGGGAGGCGTTCGAGGCCGAGTCGGCGGCCCGGGGACTGGAGGTGCAGCCGCCGGCCGGGACCGGGCTGGACGGTGCCGTCCTGCTGGCCGAGCACCTGGCCGCCGGTCACGAGCTGGCGGGTCACACCGCATACCTGCGACGTGGGTGAGGCCGCACGCAACGGTGGGTCGTCGGCGGTGGGTGCGAGAATTCGGACCGTGGCACGGGAGACACGGATGGTGTCGCTGGGGTTCGGCAAGTACGCGCGTTCGGACCGGATCTTCGCACTCGTGCCGCTGACCGGCGACGAGCGCGGAGACGGCCGACGGACCCGGGTGTGGGTGGAGGGCGTCACCGAGTCGATCGTCGCCTCGCGGACCGAGGTGACGATCCTGCGGGACATGGGGCAGGAGGCGGCCGTCGAGGCGCCGCTCGTGGACGAGGCGCTGGACCTGGCCACCCGGCTGGCCGCCGCGGCCGAAGAGGGTCGCGTCGACCTCAGCGACCTGGGCCGGCGGGCTCGTCGGTTGTTGGCCGCGACGACGGGCACGGAGCCGTGAGCGAGACGCGGAGGATAGGGGATTCGAACCCCTGAGAGCTTTCACTCAACACGCTTTCCA
>DATLQE010000227.1:0-17711 GCA_035535335.1 Lapillicoccus sp.
ATCCGCATGATCCTGGGCAGCTTCTTCCCGGTCGGCTGCGCCTTGTCGGTGCCGATCATCGCGACCGGCAGGACCGGGACCCCGGCCTCGAGCGCCATCCGGGCCACGCCGGTGCGGCCGCGGTAGAGGCGGCCGTCGGGCGACCGGGTGCCCTCGGGATAGATCCCGAGCAGCTCACCGCGGCGCAGGATGCGCAGCCCGGAATTCAGGGCCGCCTCTCCAGCCTTGCCGCCGGAGCGGTCGACCGGGAGCTGGCCGACGCCCTTGAAGAAGGCCGCGGTGGCCTTGCCCTTCAGGCCGCGTCCGGTGAAGTAGTCGGACTTGGCCAGGAAGGTCATCCGTCGGGGCACCATCAGCGGCAGGAAGATCGAGTCGGAGAAGGACAGGTGGTTGCTCGCGAAGATCGCGGCGCCCTCGTCAGGGATGTGTTCCTCGCCCTGGACCCACGGGCGGAACAGCAGCTTCAGCAGCGGCCCGAGGACGACGGTCTTGAGCACCCAGTAGAACACTGCGAGATCTCGTCCTTTCCTGCCGGCCGTTGGACGGAAAACCTCCGTGACCCTCGAACTTTACGGCACTATCAGCGAGCCGGGTCGTCGTGCGACCATGTGGGGCCCAGCCGACCGGCATACCTTCGAGGAGTCATTCGAGGAGTTCACGGCATGGCACTTCCCGTCCTCCCGGGGGCCGAGCCCTTCGCCCACGACGGAAACGACATCGGGGTGGTGCTCGTCCACGGGTACACGAGCACGCCGCAGAGCATGCGTCGCTGGGCCGAGCACCTCGCCGCGGCCGGGTACACCGTCCGCCTGCCGCGGCTGCCAGGGCACGGCACGCGCTGGCAGGAGATGAACACGACCCGCTGGCAGGACTGGTATGCCGAGGTCGAGCGCGCCTTCGACGAGCTGCGGTCGCGCTGTGGTCAGGTCTTCGCCGCCGGCCTGTCGATGGGTGGGCTGCTCGCGACGAAGCTGGCGCTCGAGCAGGGGCCCCGGGTGGCCGGGCTGGTTCTCGTCAACCCGATCTACCTGCACAACGACCCGAAGCTGCGGCTACTGCCGCTGCTGCAGCGCGTCGTCCCGTCGTTTCCTGGCATCGCCGACGACGTCAAGATGACCGGCGAGCGCGAGCACGAGCTGGCCTACGACCGGAACCCGCTCAAGTCGATGTACTCCCAGACCATGCTCTGGGCCGAGGTCAGCCGGGACCTGGCGGAGATCACCCAGCCGGTGCTGCTCCTGCACTCACGGGTGGACAACATCGTCCCGGTGGCCAGTTCCGCGTACTTCCTCGAACACGTCTCGAGCACCGACGTCACCGAGATCTGGCTGGAGAACTCGTACCACGTGGCGACGCTCGACAACGACGCCCCGCTGATCCACGATGAGTCGGTCCGGTTCATCGAGCGGGTCGCGAAGGCCGCCCGCGCCGGCGCCTCCGAGGGGTGAGATTCTTTCGCCATGGCCGAGAAGGATGTCGACGAGCAGTTCGCCGCGATCATGGCGCACTGGGACGACGTCGCCCTCGGCCTCGACCCCTCCGGAGACCCGCACCCTGACGGACCGGACGACCGGCGTGACGATCCGACCCGCGATCGGGACCCCGTCGACGACGCCCATGCCGTGGCGCCGGTCGAGCAACCGCGTCTCGACGACGCCACTGCCGGCGACGTCGTCGAGGACCCTGAGGACCTCGCGGCGGACTGGGACGCCGACGACCGCGAGGAGGACCACTACACGCCACCCCCGCCCGCGCCGCTCCCGCCGTCGGAGGACAAGCACTTCTGGCTGATGGTCGTCGCACTCGTCTCCGGGCCGCTGCTCTTCCTCTATCTGCTGCTGTTCAACCGTGACGGCAACGGCTGGTGGATGCTGTTCGCTCTGCTCGTGTCGATCGCCGGGTTCGTCCTGCTGGTGCTGCGCCAACCCATGGAGCGCGACGGGGGCGACGACGGCATCCGCCTCTGAACCGCCCGCGCCCCTACTGGCCCAGCCGGGCCAGGTCGGCCGCGCCGATGAGCCCGGCCTCGTTGCCGAGCTCCGCCGCGACGATCTGGGCCTCCGGGCGGTACCCGCGACCGGTCAGCTGACGCCGGAACGTCTCCCGCGCCGGGTCCAGCAGGAGCGGCCCGGCCGCGCTCACCCCACCGCCGACGACGAACGTGCCGGGATCGAAGGCCGCCGCCAGGTTGGCGATGCCGACCCCCAGCCACTCCCCGATCTCGGCCAACAGCTCGATGGCCGTGGGGTCGCCGTTCTGGGCGGCCGCCGTGATGAGCGGGCCGGTCAGCTTCGACGGATCCCCGCCGACCGCGCCGAGCAGATCCTCCGCCACCGGTGACCGGGCCGCGATGAGGTCGCGCGCCTCCCGGACGAGGGCGTTGCCACTCGCATACTGCTCCCAGCAGCCCTTGTTGCCGCACTCGCACCGGATTCCGTTAGGCACCACCTGCATGTGCCCGAACTCGCCGGCGATGCCGTAGCGCCCCCGCTGCACCTGCCCGTCGATGACGATGCCGCCGCCGATGCCGGTCCCCAGGTTGACGATCATGAGATGGCTCTCGCCGCGGGCCGCCCCGAACTTCCACTCGGCCCACGCCGCGGCGTTCGCGTCGTTGTCGACGGTGATCGGAACCTGGACGCGCCGGGCCAGGGCGTCACGCAGCGGCTCGTGCCGCCACGACAGGTGCGGTGCGAACACCACCGAGGCACGGTCGGCGGCCACGAACCCCGCCGCGCCGATCCCGACCGCCACGACGTCGCCGAGCGCATCCGCCCGCACGGTCTCCACCAGCTCGTCGACGACCGCGACGATGGTGTCCTCGACGACGTCCGGCGACTTCGACCGGTGCGGGGTGTCCCGACGGGCGCGGGCCAGGACCTTCCCTTGGTCGTCCACGGCGCCACCGGCGACCTTGGTGCCGCCGATGTCGATCCCGACCGCCAGCCGGCCGGTCATCGCTCCTCCTCGCCGTCGACCTGGATGTCCTCCACCTCGGGTCGCGCCCGGCGCGGCGGTGGCGATCCCGACTCCTGCCACCGGCTGGCGGCGACGTCCCGCAGCGTCTCCGTAACCGCCGCGGCCAGATCCGCCAGCCGGTCCAGCGTCTCCGGCCGCACCGTGCGCACGACCCGCAACAGCTGGCAGACCGGACAGAGCTGGCATACCGCACCGTCCGCCGTGGTGTGACCGGCACCGGGCACCTGACCACACGTCGGGCAGGGCTCGGCCTCAGCGCTCGCTTTCGGCGGGCGGTCCGTGGTGTCGGTCGGGTAGGCCGCTGCGCTCACCTCGTCCTGTCCCGAGGCGCCGGTGCCGGCCAGCAACGCGTCCAGGAGGCGCGCGGTCTCCTCGGCGACCGACCCCACCGGCGGTCGCGTGGGAGGCGACTCGCGTTCCGGCGCGTTCTCAGCCATGGGTGACCCTCCGCATACCGTGCTCTGGTTCGAGCGACTCACTCGGCACCGGCCACAGGTCGGGGTCGGGCTCGAACGTCACTCGCAGCGTCCCGTCGTGGACCCGCGCGCCCCGCACGACGCACCGTTGGAGGACCGCCGGCAGGCTGAGCACGCGGCGATGGTCTCCCACCGTGACGAGCAGCTCGCCCGCGCGCCGCTTCAGGTCGACCTGCGGCGCGGCGACCAGGGGCAGCGGCAGGCTCAGCACGTACCCCTCGTCGGACCGGCGCACCCGCAGCCGTGCCTGCGCTCCGTTGCGGATCGGCGCCAGCAGCCCGAGCGGGTCGTCCTCGGTCGCCACGTCCCCCTCGGCCAGTCCGGCGAGGGCATCCAGGGCGTCCGGACCGATCGGCTCACCGGCGAGGTACGGCACCCGCACGACCGGCACGCCGGCGAAGGACTCGGCCACCTCGTCGAGCCCCGCCTGCTGAGCCTCGTTCCAGGAATGGCGCCAGGCGTCGCCGCCGTCGGGGCCGACGGCCGGGATGACGCGGTTCACGACCACACCGTCGACGGCGAACCCGTAGAGGGCGAGCGACGTCCAGGTGCGCCGCGCCTCGGCGATGGCCACCCGCTCCGGCGTGAGGACCAACCGCACGGACGCGGACGGACCGGTCAGCATCGCCTGGACCTCGCGCATCTGCCGGGACCACCCCGCAACGCTCGAGGCCACCTCCGGCGACGGCAGCGGCATCCCCGCGGCCGCCGCTGCGGCCGGTCGCAGCGTCCGCATGAGGCCGCGCTGGGCCGGGAGCAGCCGCTCGAGGTGCCACGCGAGCGCCTCGGGAAGGGCCACCAGCCGCAACGTCTCCGCGGTCGGCGCGCAGTCGACGACGACGAGGTCCCAGCTCCCTGACTCCGCCCGGGCGCGCAGCTCGAGCAGTGCCGCGATCTCCTCCGCGCCGGGCAGCGAGGTCAGCTCCTCCCCGACAACCGGGTCGATGCCCAGCGTTTCGAAGACCTCGAGGAGGTAGTCCTGCACCACCCGCCACGCGGTACCGACCCGTCCTGGCGCGCTGACCTGCAGGGCATCGAGCCGCGGCTCGACCTCGACCGGCTCACCGGCGGTCAGCGAGACGTCGAGCGCGTCCCCGAGGGAGTGCGCGGCGTCGGTCGACATGACCAGCGTCGGTGTACCCGAGCGGGCGGCCCGCACCGCGCAGGCGGCCGCGCTCGTCGTCTTGCCGACGCCTCCCTTCCCGGTGAAGAGGACGATCCGCACGGAGCCGTCAGCCCTCGACGCGCTTCTTCAGCTCCCGCAGCGCGGTGTCGACGATGACCTTCTCCGCCTTGCGCTTGAGCATGCCGAGCATGGGGATGGTCAGGTCGACCGCGAGCCGGTAGGTCACGTCGGTGCCGGATCCCTTGGCGACCAGGGTGTACGAGCCGTTCATCGCCCTGAGCACGGTCGCCTTGACCAGCCCCCACGAGACCACGCCGGTGCCCCGCTCGTCGACGTCCCACTCGTAGTCGAGGACGTAGGTGTCCTTGATGGCCCCCGCGTCCATGACGAACTCGA
Source organism: Lapillicoccus sp. (assembly GCA_035535335.1). Taxonomy (GTDB): domain Bacteria; phylum Actinomycetota; class Actinomycetes; order Actinomycetales; family Dermatophilaceae; genus Lapillicoccus. Next base: position 4,978 of record DATLQE010000227.1, read on the forward strand.
CCTGGTCCGGCCACCCGTCGCCCTCCTCTGAGAGCACGGTCGCCGACTTCACCTCCGTGGCCCACTTCGGGTAGTCGCCGAAGTCGGCGATCACGTCGAGGACCGCGCCGGGGGCGGCGTCGATGACGATGGAGCTCTCCGTGCGGTCGGGCATGGGCCGAAGGCTACAGCCAGGGGTATGCGGCGGACCGGCCCGTCGAGGCGTACTCCGCGGGTATGGTGCGACTCGTCAGTACCCGCTCGAGACCACGCTCGAGGAGCCTGCCGTGTCACAGCACCTTCGCGACAAGGTCGTCGCCGCCGTCGTCACCCCGACCACCGAAGGTAACCTCGCGCAGACCGTGATCGTCAACGCCCAGACGGTCCCCGACAAGGTCGTGTTCTCGACCCGCGCGGCCGGCGGTTGGCAGGACGTCACCGCCGCGGCCTTCGCCGACGAGGTGACGCGGCTGGCCAAGGGGCTCGTCGCCGCCGGCGTCCAGGTGGGCGACCGGGTGGGGCTCATGTCGCGGACCCGCTACGAGTGGACGCTCGCCGACTACGCGATCTGGACCGCCGGTGCGGTGACCGTGCCGATCTATGAGACGTCGTCGCCCGACCAGGTGGCGTGGATCCTCGAGGACTCCGGTGCCGTCGCCCTCGTCGTTGAGACGGCGACGCACGCCGGCACCGTGGCCGCCGTTCGCGACCGGCTGCCTGGCTTGCGCGACGTCTGGCCGATCGAGTCGGGCGCCCTCGACGAGCTGAACCGAGCCGGCGCCGACGTCAGTGACGACACCCTCGAGGCGCGCCGGGCCAGCACCGACCGCACGTCCCTTGCCACCATCATCTACACGTCCGGCACCACCGGTCGCCCCAAGGGCTGCGAGCTGACCCACGGCAACTTCAAGGACCTGGCGGAGAACGCCTGTGAGTCGCTCGCGTCGGTCGTCCGGGCCGACGGCGCGGCGACGCTGCTCTTCCTGCCGCTGGCCCACGTCTTCGCCCGGTTCATCCAGGTGCTGTGTGTCGAGGCGACGGCCCGGATGGGCCACTCGAGCGACATCCGGACCCTGCTCGACGACTTCGCGTCGTTCCGGCCGACGTTCATCCTCGCGGTGCCGCGGGTCTTCGAGAAGATCTACAACTCCTCCGAGCAGAAGGCCGCGGGTGACGGCAAGGGGCGCATCTTCGCCGCGGCCGCGGCCACGGCCACGGAGTGGAGCCAGTCGCTCGACGCCGGTGGCCCGGGGTTCGGGCTCAAGCTCAAGCACGCCGTGTTCGACCGTCTCGTCTACAGCAAGCTGCGGGCGGCGATGGGCGGGCAGGTCCGGTACGCGGTCTCCGGCGGCGCTCCCCTCGGCACCCGGCTTGGTCACTTCTACCGAGGCATCGGCGTCGTCGTCCTCGAGGGCTACGGGCTCACCGAGACGACGGCACCGGCGACGGTCAACGTGCCGGAGCGGGTCAAGATCGGCACCGTCGGCGCGCCGCTGCCCGGAGTGGGCGTCCGCATCGCCGAGGACGGCGAGATCCTGATCAGGGGCGTCAACGTCTTCACCGGCTACCACAACAACGAGGCGGCGTCCTCCGACGCCCTCCGCGACGGGTGGTTCCACACCGGTGATCTCGGCGAGCTCGACGACGACGGCTACCTCAAGATCACCGGCCGCAAGAAGGAGATCCTGGTGACGGCCGGCGGCAAGAACGTCGCCCCCGCGGTGCTCGAGGACCGGCTGCGGGCCCACCCGCTCGTCTCCCAGTGCATCGTCGTCGGCGACCAGAAGCCGTTCATCGCCGCGCTCGTCACCCTCGACGCCGAGATGCTCCCGACGTGGGCGAAGAACAACGGCCTGCCGGCGTTGACCGTGGAGCAAGCGCGCAGCAACGACGCCGTCCTCACCGAGCTGCAGAAGGCCGTCGACGACGCCAACACCGCGGTCAGCAAGGCCGAGTCGATCCGCAAGTTCGCCGTCCTGCCGAGCGACTTCACCGAGGAGAACGGCTACCTCACGCCCTCTCTCAAGCTGAAGCGCAACCTCGTCATGAAGGACTTCCACGACGATGTCGAGGCGCTCTACGCCCAGGCAGCCAGCCGCAGCTGACCCGCATACCCTCGGCTCAGCGCGCGAGGCGCTTGAGGTAGGCGAGCCAGTCGGCGACGAACGCGTCCTGCGTCGTGCCCAGGATGCTCTCGAACGCCGTGCGCGCCAGCTGGTCGGCCGGGATCCGCACGCTCGGCTCACCGGCCTTCGGCCCGGCGACCGCCCGGTAGAAGGCGACGATCTTCGCCTGCCCGTACTTCTGTCTCAGCCGCGACACCGCCAGCCACGCCCCGCTGTAGGAGGGCGCGATCTGCCCCTTCGAGGGGTCGAAGGCGACCTCGTCCGGCAGCGAGGTCGGTCCCTTGCCGGCGCGCACCTGGTCGAGCAGGTCGTCGGTGACCGACCGGACCGGCAGGCCCGTGGGAGCGAGGGCGACGTCGTCCGCGAAGCCCTCGGACAGCCAGACCGGGACGGCTCGTGACGTCGTCGCACGCACCGTGACATGAGTCAGCTCGTGGGTGACGACGACGGAGCGACCGGTCTGGCTGAGCTCCTTGAACGCCTCCGGGTTGAGGTAGACCCGGTCGCTCTGGGCGGAGGTGTCGCGGACGAGGGGACCGTCGGTGACGGCGGCGATCTGGTCGAAGCCGCCTCCACGACCGGGCCCGAGCTGCGCCGTGAGCTTGTCGAGCGAGCTGGGCGCCACGACCACGGTCGGCTGGGCCTCACCCCAGACCGCGGCGATCCGGTCGTGCGCGGCGTCGCCCAGAGCCAGGTATGCACGCAGGGTCACCTGCGGCAGGTCGCCGATGACCAGGGTGTGCGGTGAGCTGGCGACCGCCAGTCCGGTCAGGTCGAACGGCTGCGCGTCGTTCTGGCCGTCGGCAACGCCGGTGAAGCGCCAGCCCTCCGTCGTGCGCTTGAGGACGTAGGAGACGGTGTAGTCGCGCTGTCCCGGGTCGTAGCCAGTCAAGGCGTAGGTCTGCCGGACCCGAGCCACCCACGACTCCGGTTCACCCGTCGTCACGGCTCCCGGCGGCCGCTCGACGTCGATGTTGCGCAGGCCGAGCTTGCCGACCGGCAACAGCGTCATGCGGTCGAAGAGCGCCGCCTGGTCGGCGCCGAAGCCACTGGTCTGGTCAGTGACGGTCCCCAGCCATGCGGACTTGTCCTTGGCGCCGACGGCGGCGATGCGCCGGGTCACCAGGTCGGACGCCGCCTGACGAGCCGCGGCGGTGGGCTCCGTCGTCGGCGACGGCGGTGTCGAGGAGGCGTCGGTCCGTGAGGTCTGCTCGGTGCCGGGCCCCGACTCCGCGGCCGAGCTGCCGACCAACGAGCACGCGGCGGCCAAGGACAGCACGGCGGCGGCGGACACGGCCCCGACCGCCATCCGGCCGCGCGGGCGTCGGCTCTCTGCTCGGCCTTCGCCTCGGCTCTCCGCCGGCGGAGGAGTGCAGGCCGGCATCCCCCCGCGCCGAGCCCACTTCACCCCCAGATCGTAGACGGCGCGGCGATCCGTCGTGACCGCCTCCCTCGGGACGCGGTCAGCCGACCGCCCGCTCCCCGGTCGACGTGGCCGTGAACGGCTCCCGGCGGGCCACGAGCGTGCCGGCCACATCGGCAGACACCAGGCCCGCCGCCACGAACCGGTCGACCGCCCGCCGCTCCCCCGCGTCGAGCGGCAGCTCGCCGTCGGACAGCACGACGACCGGCAGCGACGCCAGCGCGGTGACGACGCAGTCAGCGCACCGTGTCCCGCGGACCGGGCAGCGGTCGCAGTCCACGACCATCGGGTTGTCGGCTCGCATGGCGCCTCCTTCGGGTGGTCTCAGCCGGTCGACCTGACGAACAGAACGCTAGAACCGACCACCGACAACCCCCCGCGACGCGACCGTGACGCTGCCTCGACTCGGCCCGCTTCGCACCCGCCGCGCGCCTGGCCGAGGCTGTCGGAGCGCGCGGTTACCGTCGGCCCTGTGAGCGGCAGTGGCGGCGCCGGCCCCGGCGTCCGGGGGGTCCAGGGCACCCTGGACGACCTCGGCACGCCGCTTCGGGACGTCACGTTCGTCGTCGTCGACCTCGAGACCACGGGCGGCAGCGCGTCCGCGTCGTCGATCACGGAGGTCGGAGCGGTCAAGGTGCGCGGCGGCGACGTGCTCGGCGAGTTCCAGACCCTGGTCCGGCCGGGCGAGCCGATCCCCATCTTCATCCAAGTGCTCACCGGCATCACCAACGCCATGGTGGCGCAGGCGCCGCGGATCGAGTCGGTACTGCCGGCGTTCCTCGAGTTCGCCCGGGACAGTGTCCTCGTCGCGCACAACGCCGGGTTCGACGTGTCGTTCCTCAAGGAGGCGGCGCGCGCGACCGGTCACCCGTGGCCGGGGTTCCGGGTGCTCGACACCGTCCACCTCGCTCGCCAGCTCGTGATGAAGGACGAGTCGCGCAACCACAAGCTCTCCTCGCTCGCCGTCGTCTTCGGCGCGACGACGATCCCCGACCACCGCGCTCTGCACGATGCCCGGGCGACGGTCGACGTCCTCCACGGCCTGCTCGAACGGGTCGGCAACCTCGGCGTGCACACCCTCGAGGAGCTGTCGAGCTACACGTCCCGGGTCACGCCGGCGCAGCGGCGCAAGCGGTTCCTCGCCGAGCACCTGCCGCCGCTGCCGGGGGTCTACATCTTCAAGGACGAGCGCGGCCGGCCGTTGTACGTCGGCACCTCGCGCAACATCCGCGCACGCGCCCGGTCCTACTTCACCGCCTCCGAACAGCGGTCCCGGATGGCCGAGATGGTCGGTTTGGCCACGAGCATCCAGCCGATCGTCTGCCAGACGATCCTCGAGGCGCAGGTCCGCGAGCTGCGGCTGATCGCCGCCCACAAGCCGCGCTACAACCGCCGGTCGACCCGTCCCGAGCGGGTGATCTGGGTCAAGCTGACGCACGAACGGTTCCCGCGCCTCTCGATCGTCCGCGAGGTGAAGCCCGACGGCGCGCGCTACCTCGGTCCGTTCCGGTCGCGACGGTCGGCTGAGGCGGCGGTCGCCGCGGTCCACGAGGTCGTCCCGTTGCGGCAGTGCACCGGCACGCTCTCCCCCCGCAGCAACAGGTCCGAGTGCGCGCTGGGCCAGATGGGCCGGTGCGGCGCGCCGTGTTCCGGCCGTCAGACCGCCGAGGAGTATGCGTCGGTCGTCGGCGACGCGGTCGGCCTCCTCACCGGCGACGCCAGGCCGGTGACGGATGCTCTGCTCGCTCGGATGGCTGCCCTGTCGGAGCAGGAGCGCTTCGAGGACGCGGGCACGGTGCGCGACCGGCTCCTCCACCTCGTCCGCGCCGCGGCCCGGACCCAGCGCATCGCCCCCCTCGCGGCCAGCCCCCATATCGTGGCGGCGCGGCGAGCCGATCCGGGTGGCTGGGAGCTGGTCTGCGTGCGGTTCGGCCGGCTGGCGGGCACCAGCGTCAGCCCGCCGGGCGCCGACCCGATGGTCTACGTCCGCACCCTCTGTGCCACGGCCGAGGTGGTCGAGCCGCCGGTGCACCCGGCTCCCGCCGCGACGCCCGAGGAGACCGAGATCATCCTGCGGTGGCTGGAGTCACCCGGCGTACGGATCGTCGAGCTGGACGGGTGCTGGTCCTGTCCCGTCGGAGGGGCCGGCGGAGTGCGCGCGCTGCTCGACCACGGGCGGTCGGGCGACGTCGCGGCGTTCGACCGCGACCTCGTCGCCGCCGGCTGACCGGCCGAGCGACGCCGCGGCGGTCGACGGCAAGCCTCTGGCCACCCGCATACCTGTAGTTCAATCGTCCCGTGATCACCGCCATCGTTCTGGTCAGCTGCGACGTCGACCGCATCCCGGAGGTCGGTCAAGGCATCGCCGAGCTCGACGGGGTGACCGAGGTCTACTCGGTGACCGGCGACGCCGACCTCATCGCGATGGTGCGAGTGCGCGACCACGAGCAGCTCGCCGACGTCATCGCGGACCGCCTCAACAAGGTCGAGGGCGTGGTGGGCACCGACACGCACATCGCGTTCCGCACATACTCCAAGCGCGACACCGAGGCCGCCTTCTCGATCGGCCTCGACGGCGGCGACTGACCGGACCGCGGTCGGTCAGCCGGTCCGCGTCGCGGCCACCCACGCCGCCACGAGCCGCGTCGCCGCGCCAGAGTCGATCGCCGACGCCGCCCGAGACATCCCCGCCCGGACGTCCTCCTCGAACGCCTCCGCCGACGAGCCCGAGTCCGCACTGGTCAGCGCCAGCGCCAGACCGGCGTTGAGCACCACGGCGTCCCGGACCGCACCGCCCGCACCGGCGAACACCGCCCGCACGACCTGCGCATTGTGCGCCGCGTCCCCTCCGCGCAGGGACGACGTGGGCTGCGTCGACAGGCCCAGTCGCGTCGGGTCCACCACACGCGAGACTACTGACCCGCTCCGCACCCACCACACCGTCGAGGTCGTCGACAACGTCAGCTCGTCCAACCCGTCGTCACCGCGGAACACCGCCGCGTCCCGCCCGCGGGTCGCGAAGACACCGGCCAGGATCGGCGCCATCCGCGCGTCGGCCACCCCCACCGCCGCATACGTGGGCTGGGCCGGGTTGGTGAGCGGCCCGAGGAAGTTGAACGCCGTCGGCACCCCGAGCTCGCGCCGCACCCCGCCGGCGTGCCGGAATCCCGGGTGGAACGCCTGCGCGAAGCAGAACGTGATCCCCGCTTCCTCCGCCACCTCGGCCACCCGCGACGGGGCCAGCGCGAGGTCGACGCCCAGCGCCTCGAGCACGTCGGCCGAGCCCGAGGACGACGATGCGGCCCGGTTGCCGTGCTTGACGACCCGCACCCCTGCCGCGGCGCACACCATCGCCGCCATCGTCGAGATGTTGACCGTATGCGCTCGGTCGCCACCGGTGCCGACGACGTCGAGCGTCGTGCCCGGCACGGTGATCCGGTTCGCGTGGGCGAGCATCTGGTCGGCGATGCCGCGCATCTCTTCGACCGTCTCGCCCTTGGCCCGCAGCGCCAGGAGGAACCCGGCGACCTGGGCGGGCGTCGCCTCACCGGACATGACCTCGTTCATCGCCCACTCGGCGCGCTCGGTACCCAGGTCCGTCCCGGCCAGCAGCGTCGTGAGGACGTCGGGCCAGGTGTGCGTGACGGTCGGAGCCGTGTCGCCGGACGGCAACGGCGTCGTCAGGCCGCGGAACCCGCGCGGCGACCCAGCTCGGCGACCGCTCGGGCGACAGCGATCGGATCGAGCGGGTGGGACACGGCGAGATCGGCCTGGGACCAGGCCGCGAGCCAGCCGTCCTGCGGCCGACCGGTCAGCACGAGGATCGGCGGGCAGTCGAAGATCTCGTTCTTCAGCTGCTTGGCCAGCCCCAGGCCGCCGATGGGCGACGACTCGCCGTCGAGGACGAGGACGTCGAACCCGCCTCCCTCGACCGCCGCCACCACCGCCGCGGGAGTGGCGCACTCGAACCAGGAGGCCAGCTCGACGTCGCGGGCCGGACGACGTCCGACGGCCAAGCGCACGGCGTCGCGGGTCGCGCTGTCGTCGCTGAACAGCAACACCCGGATCGAGGAGACCGGCGTCGCACCCGAGTGACCCGACCGGTGGCCCGCGGGAACAGGATCGGTCGAGAGCGTCGGCGCGGAGCCGGGGCCACCGGGCGAGTCGGTCATGGCGGCGATCGTAGCGAAGGGCCACCAGCCGCGACGGCCCGCCGGGGTGTTGCTGCGCTCGATCGGACCTTGCCCCCATAATGACGACGTGGCAACCGCATCGGCAGCTCCATCGCGCTCTGTGCAGCTGGGCTCCGGTCCGGCAACCCGGCCCAACATGGTGTCGGTCGGCACCATCGTGTGGCTCGGCAGCGAGCTGATGTTCTTCGCTGGGCTGTTCGCCATGTACTTCCAGATCCGCTCGGTCTCGCCCGAGCTGTGGGCCCAGCAGACGGAGAAGCTCAACGTCCCGTTCGCCTCGGTGAACGCCCTCGTTCTCGTCATCTCGTCGGTGTGGTGCCAGCTCGGTGTGTTCAAGGCGGAAGCCGGAAAACCGGCCCGCACCGGGAAGCTATGGGAGATCAGGGAATGGGGGATGCGCGAGTGGTACGTGCTGACGTATCTCTTCGGCGCGTTCTTCATCGGCGGCCAGGTCTACGAGTACGCCGAGCTCGCCAGCGAGGGCGTCACGCTCTCCTCCGACCGCTACGGGTCGGTCTTCTACCTGACCACGGGATTTCACGGAATGCACGTGACCGGTGGCCTCATCGCCTTCCTCCTCATCATGGGCCGAACGTTCACCACCAGGCGCTACACGCATACGCAAGCCGTCGGCGCCGTCGTCACCTCGTACTACTGGCACTTCGTTGACGTGGTCTGGATCGCCCTGTTCTCCACCATCTACCTGCTCCAGTGACCCGGTCCACAGAGTCAACGCAGGCGTCATCTCAGCCCCCGGACGTGAGGACCGCCCCTTGAACGCCTTGGCCGCCCGCCGCCGCCATCCCGCTGCGATCGCGATCCTGCTGTTCCTCGGGCTGGTCCTCGTGGGAACCGCATACTCGCTGCTCGCGCCGAAGTCGGCGCAGGCCTCGGCGCCGTCGGCCGATGACGTCGCCACGGGTCGGCAGCTCTTCCTGGCGAACTGTGCGACTTGCCATGGGCTCAACGCCCAGGGCACGCAGTCCGGGCCGACCCTGGTCGGCGTCGGGGCGGCCTCGGTCGACTTCCAGGTGGGAACCGGTCGGATGCCCCTCCCCGGCCCAGGCGTCCAGGCGCAGCGCCAGAATGAGATCAAGTTCAGCGAGGAGGAGATCGCCGCGATGGCCAGCTACGTGGCGTCCCTCGCCCCGGGCCCCGCCATCCCCACCGAGGAGCAGCTGAACACCGAGGGAGCCAACGCCGCGCTCGGTGGCGAGATCTTCCGGGTCAACTGCGCGATGTGCCACAACTTCGCCGGTGCCGGAGGCGCGCTGACGCGCGGCAAGTATGCGCCGACGCTCAAGGGAGTGGAAGACAAGGACATCTACGAGGCGATGCTCACCGGCCCGCAGTCGATGCCCGTCTTCAACGACCAGAACATCACGCCGGAGAACAAGAAGAACGTTCTCGCGTTCGTCAACGGCATCTATGAACGGCCCGAACAGGGAGGCATGGCCCTCGGGAATCTCGGGCCGGTCTCCGAAGGCATGTTCATCTGGATCTTCGGCCTCGGCATCATGGTCGCCATCGCCGTCTGGCTTGGCTCGAAAGCCGCGTGACACGCCCTACTGCGGGCGGAGCTCAAATTTGTTCTAATCGTCAGCAGGACGAGTCGACAGGATCGATGCCTACATGAGCGACGAGGAGACCCCGCACGGCGGCGGCACCATGGTCGAGGACGATGGCGCGGCCAGCCGCCTCCCCGCGCGCCGCGGTGACGCCGGCCACGACGTGGCGGTGCCCGAGCGGTTCGAGAATCCCGGCCTGCCTCCGCACGTCCACCGCCTCTCCGACTCCAACGAGGTGGCCAGCAAGCGGGCCGAGCGTCAGGTCGCGATGCTCTTCGGCCTGTCGATGCTGGCCACGGTCGCCTTTCTCGTCGCCTACTTCGCCATCGACTACACCATCGACGTCTTCGTCCCGGGGATCGGCTCGACCAACCTGCTGCACCTCGTCCTCGGCGTGACGATGGCCGTCTCGCTGCTCGGCATCGGGTTCGGTGTCGTGCACTGGGCGAAGGTAATCATGCCCGACGAGGAGATCGTCGAGGAGCGTCACCTCCAGCGGTCCTCGGACGCCAGCCGGAAGAAGGCAGCTGACCTCATCCTCGGCGGGGGCGAGATGGCGCAGCTCGGCCGCCGTCCGCTCCTCAAGTACTCGCTCGGCGGTGCGCTAGGGCTTTTCGCGCTTCCCTTCGTCGTCCAGGTCGCGGGTTCTCTGGGCAACCCCACCGAGGTCAGCGAGCTCGCCGAGACGCTCTGGGACATCCCCAAGAACCCGGACGGCTCTCCTGGCGCGCCGATCCGGCTCGCGCGCGACCCGGAGCTGACGCCGATCAAAGCGAGCGACATCACCATCGGTTCGGTGTTCCACGTCATGCCCGAGACGCTCAAGGACAGCAAGCACGTCCTGGAGGACAAGGCCAAGGCCGCGGTGATCCTCATGCGGCTCGACCCGTCGCAGTTCGCTGACGACGAGCGGGGCCGTAAGACCCAGGAGTGGGGCTACCAGGGGATCATCGCCTACTCCAAGATCTGCACCCACGTCGGCTGTGCGGTGGGTCTCTACGAGCAGCAGACCCACCACCTGCTGTGCCCCTGCCACCAGTCGACCTTTGATGCCACGAGGGACATGGACGTGATCTTCGGCCCCGCGAAGCGGCCGCTGCCGCAGCTGAAGATCACCGTCGACGCCGCGGGGTATCTCGTCGCAACCCAAGGCTTCACCGAACCGGTGGGCCCGAGCTTCTGGGAGCGCAATGAGTTCGTCAACGAATGAGCGTGTAGACCCGCGCAGCGCTGCCGCACTGCGCGAGCACGACGAGGTCTCGGAACCGGCCCCAGGCGGCGCCATGAAGACCGCCGGCGGCATTGCCGGGTGGCTGGACGACCGTACCGGCGGTGCCGGCTTTGTCTCGTTCCTGCTCAAGAAGGTCTTCCCGGACCACTGGACCTTCATGCTGGGCGAGATCGCGATGTACTCGCTGATCATCTGCCTGCTCACCGGAGTGTTCCTGACGTTCTGGTTCGTCCCGAGTGCGGGTCAGATCGTCTACGACGGCTCCTACCTGCCCTTGCAGGGCATCACGATGTCCGAGGCCTACCGCTCCACCCTCGACATCTCGTTCGACGTCCGGGGCGGCTTGTTGATCCGCCAGATCCACCACTGGGCGGCACTGCTCTTCGTCGCCGCCATCACCGTGCACATGATCCGGGTGTTCTTCACCGGGGCGTTCCGCAAGCCGCGCGAGATCAACTGGGTCATCGGCACCATCTTGTCCCTGCTGGCCCTTCTCGAGGGCTTCGTGGGCTACTCGCTTCCGGACGACCTGCTCTCCGGCACCGGCATCCGCGCCATGGAAGGCTTCCTGCGCTCGATCCCGGTCATCGGCTCGTACGTCATCTACCTCGTCTTCGACGGCCCGTTCCCGGGCGAGGCGATCATCCCCCGGATGTACTCGGTGCACGTGCTGCTGATCCCGGCGATCCTCGTGGCCCTGTTCACCGCGCACATCGTGCTGGTGTTTGTGCACAAGCACACGCAGTTCCCCGGCCCCGGTCGAACCAACACGAACGTGGTCGGTTACCCGTTCATGCCGGTCTACATCGCCAAGGCCGGCGGCTTCTTCTTCCTCGTCTTCGGCGTCACCGCCCTCATCTCGGCGTTGGTGACGATCAACCCGATCTGGGCGTACGGCCCCTACGATCCGTCGCCGATCACGGCGGGCTCCCAACCGGACTGGTATATGGGCTTCGCCGACGGCGCGTTACGCCTGCTCCCAGGCTTCCTCGAGTTCGAGGCGCTGGGCCGCACCTGGAGCTTCAACGTCTTCCTCGGATCGATCCTCCTGTTGCCAGTGATCTTCACCGTTCAGGGCATCTATCCGTTCCTCGAGAAGTGGGTCACGGGCGACAACCGGGAGCACCACCTGCTCGACCGTCCGCGCAACGCTCCGGTCCGGAGCGGTATCGGCGCCATGGCGGTGTCGTTCTACCTGATCCTCTTCTTCGCGGCCGGCAACGACATCATCGCGATCAAGCTGCATCTGTCGATCAACGACATCACCAACTTCCTTCGTCTCTCCATCTTCGTGGTGCCACCGCTGGCGTTCTGGATCACCAAGCGGATCTGCCTGAGCCTCCAGCGCCACGACCGCGACAAGGTGCTGCACGGCCGTGAGAGCGGCACGATCATCCGCACCGCGGATGGCCGGTTCTTCGAGAAGCACGAGCCGCTGGATGCCTACGAGCGCTGGCCGCTGGTGCAGCAGGAGGTCCCCGAACCGCTGGTGCTCGGCTCGCAGACCGATGCGAACGGGGTCGCCGCCAAGCACGCCCGCTCGGAGCGGATCCGCGCCCGACTGTCGCACTTCTACTTCAAGGACCGGGTCGCCCCCGTCACCCCGGCCGAGTTGGCCGCCGCCCACGCGCACGGCGAGCACGAGGCGATCTCGCCGCCTCCCGAGACGTCGATCTCCGTCGAAGGGCCCCCCGAGACGCAAGGCCTCGCGTCGCCCACCTCGGAGCGCGAGGTGGTCAAGCGCGCCCCGGAGAAGGACCTCTAGCCCACCCCCCTTGGTCGCTAGTACTACGCGACCAGCCGCCGTGCTGGTCCGTCGACGGTGAGCAGCCCGCCGTACGGCAGCACCCACCGGGCCGAGGTATGCCCGAAGTCGACCCCGACGCACACCGGCGTGCTCGGCCGGTACGTGTCGAGCGCGCGGAGTACTGCCTCCTCCTGCTCGATGCGGTAGCGGTGCCGCTCGTCGTCGAAAGGGCCCCGCAGCTCGGTCTCGGGGTTGGACATATCGCTGGCCCGGGCCACGACGACGGCAGCGAACTGCTCGAGCAGCGCCGCGCTGCCCACGACGGCGAGACGACCTCGACGCGGCCCCCGCGCTGCACCGGTGGGGACACGAGCAGGTGGTGGGCCACGCCGGCCAGCGTGCCAGAGTGGAGACGTGAGCACCTCACCCGCGGCGATGAGCGAGGCGGAGTTCGACGAGGCAGTGGG
>DATLQE010000228.1:0-2138 GCA_035535335.1 Lapillicoccus sp.
GGGAGCGGGCGACGAGAATCGAACTCGCGTTGCCAGTTTGGAAGACTGGGGCTCTACCATTGAGCTACGCCCGCGCGGCCCGACGGTCAGGCGCCCGGCGGGTTTCGGGGCGTTAGCCTAATGCCCGCTCTCGCGCGGCACCGAATCGTCGGACCCAGCCGGGCGGGTGGCGGGGTATGGCGCAGCTTGGTAGCGCGTCCGCTTTGGGAGCGGAAGGCCGCAGGTTCAAATCCTGTTACCCCGACTCGGTGGCACACGTCAGCCGAGGCGTGTGACCGGGCCGTTCTGAGCGCCGCCGCCGAAGCCGAGCACCTCGCGCAATCCGGTTCGGGCGCCGTCGGCTTCCAGCCGGGCCAGGATCTTGTCGACGGTCCGCAGGGACGGCCAGACGTGAACCGCCAGCAGCAGCACGGAGATCGCGGCCCCCAGGTCGTAGAGGAGCACGGTCCGGCCGGCAACGAATGCCAGGGCGAGCCCGATGATCGCCACCGACTCGGCCAGGGCGAGCCGCAGCATCAGCGTCGAGCGGAACGCGTTCATCGCCGCCTCCCGGGCCTGCTCCGGAGGCAGCGACGGCGACACCGGCTTGACGCGATAGCCGAACGACTGCAGCACCGCATACACGGCGACCCCGATCAGCAGCAGCAGCAGGACCGCCCACAGCGGAGGTGCTCCGAAGCCGAGGACGAACATCAGCGCCACCGCCATGAGGAACAGCGCGCCGACCACGGCTCCGACGAGCATGCGCAGGGTCAGCACGACGGGGGTCTTCTGTGCCGAGGCCACGGCCCCACCGTAGTCACCACGGCCGGGCCGGTGACCGCGCGTTCGGGCGGATGTGGGTCAGCGGCTAGCATGGGCCCTTGGTCGCTCGGCGCCGTCCGCCGTGTGCGAGCGGGCCGGTTCCGCGCCGCGGAGAGCCGACGCCACCGGCCCAGCGACCTGCCAGCGCATCCCGCCCGCCGACCTGCCCGGAGACCTGTAGTGAAGAGTGCCCTCGAAACCGTCAACCCGACCAGGGTCAAGATGACCGTCGAGGTGCCGTACGAGGAGCTGAAGCCCAGCCTCGACGCGGCATACAAGACCATCGGCCAGCAGATCCAGGTCCCCGGATTCCGGCGCGGCAAGGTCCCGTCGCGGATCATCGACCAGCGGGTCGGGCGCGGCGCCGTCCTCCAGGAGGCCGTCAACGAGGCGCTGCCGCAGTTCTACGGCCAGGCGGTCGACGAGAACAACGTGCGGCCGCTCGGTCAGCCCGAGGTCGACGTTACCGAGGTGCCGGCCGAGGAGGGGCAGGACCTCAAGTTCACCGCGGAGGTGGACGTCCGACCCGACATCACGCTGCCGGACTACACGGGCATTACCGTCGAGGTCGACGCGGTCTCGGCCGACGACGACGACGTCGACCAGCGGCTCACCGAGCTCCGGCAGCGGTTCGGGACGCTGAAGGGCGTGGACCGGCCGGCCCAGGACGGCGACTTCGTCTCGCTCGACCTGTCCGCCACGATCGAGGGCGAGGAGATCGACTCGGTCAAGGGCGTCTCCTACGAGGTGGGCACCAACAACATGCTCGAGGGCATCGACGAGGCCGTCGTCGGCATGTCCGGCGGCGAGGCCAAGGAGTTCCAGGCGCCGCTCGCGGGCGGCGACCGCGAGGGCCAGGTGGCCGACTGCGTCGTGACCGTCCAGTCGGTCAAGGAGCGCGAGCTGCCCGAGCTCGACGACGACTTCGCCCAGCTGGCCTCCGAGTTCGACACGCTCGACGAGCTGCGGGCCGACGTCGTCAAGCAGGTGGAGCAGGTCAAGCGCTTCGAGCAGGGCGTGCAGGCGCGCGACAAGGTCCTCGAGCAGCTCCTCGACGCCACCGACGTCCCGATCCCCGAGGGGATCGTCGAGGCCGAGGTCCACTCCCACCTCGAGGGCGAGGACCGCCTCGAGGACGACGAGCATCGGGCCGAGGTCGACGAGTCGACCCGCAAGGCCCTGCGGGCCCAGCTCCTCCTCGACGCGATCGTCGAGAAGGAGGAGATCCGGGTCGAGCAGCCCGAGCTCGTCGAGTACATCGTCATGTCGGCCCAGCAGTACGGCATGGATCCGAACCAGTTCGCCCAGTCCATCGACCAGCAGGGCCAGGTCCC
>DATLQE010000229.1:0-18313 GCA_035535335.1 Lapillicoccus sp.
ACCGCGGCCCAGACCGCGCCGGTGTTCCTCACCGGGTTCGTCACCAGCCAGGGCCTGTTCCTCGCCAAGGTCTGTGCCGCGTCGTTGGTCGTCTCACTGCCGGTGCTGATCGCCGGGTTCGCGGCCCAGGACAAGCTGGTCCAGGGGCTCTCGCTCGGCGCCGTCCGGTAGGGCAGTCTCGTCAGGAGTCGACCTCCCGTCGACCACCCGTCGCTCCGTCAGGAGGGTCTCGTATGCCCGTGCTCAGCCAGCGCACCCTGGACTGGCTCCCCGAGGCCGTGGCCCGGCCGGCGTACGACCGGTCACAGGTCACCGAGGGGATCGTCCACTTCGGGGTCGGCGGGTTCCACCGCGCCCACGAGGCGATGTACGTCGACGCCCTGATGAATGACGGAAAAGCCCTGGGGTTCGGGATCGTCGGCGTGGGGACGATGCCGCAGGACACCCGGATGCGCGACACCCTGAACGGGCAGGACGGGCTGTACACCCTGATGGTCAAGCACCCCGACGGCCGACGCGAGCCGCGGGTGATCGGGTCGATACTGCGGTTCCTCCATGCCGTGGACGACCCCGGTGCGGTGCTCGCCGTGATGAGGGCGGCGAGCACGCGCATCGTCTCGTTGACCATCACGGAGGGCGGATACCTGTTCCACCCGTCCACCGGCGAGTTCGACGCCGACCACCCGCTCATCCAGCCGGACCTCGCGAAGGGTGCGACTCCCACGACGCCGTTCGGGTTCATCGTCGAGGCGCTGCGGTTGCGCCGTGAGGATGGAACGGCGCCCTTCACGGTGATGTCCTGCGACAACATCCCCGGCAACGGCGACGTCGCGAAGAAGATGATCGTGGCCTTCGCGCGGTTGAAGGACGCGGACCTCGCGTCCTGGATCGAGTCGTCGGTGCGCTTCCCCAACTCGATGGTCGACCGGATCACGCCCGTGACGACGCCGGAGGACATCCAGGCGCTCCAGGACGAGTTCGGGGTCGAGGACGCCTGGCCCGTCGTCTGCGAGCCGTTCACCCAGTGGGCCCTGGAGGACGCCTTCGAGGGGGGCGCCGCGGGCCGTCCGGCGTTCGAGGAGGTCGGGGTTCAGCTGGTTCCCGACGTGGAGCCGTACGAGCTGATGAAGCTGCGACTGCTCAACGCCAGCCACCAGGCGCTCTGCTACCTGGGCTACCTCAGCGGGTACCGGTACGCCCACGAGGTATGCCAGGACCCCCTCTTCGTCCAGTTCCTCCTGGCGTACATGGACCGCGAGGCGACGCCCACCCTGCACGACGTCCCCGGGGTGGACCTCACCGCCTACAAGCACCAGCTGATCGAGCGGTTCGCGAACCCCGAGGTCCGCGACACGTTGGCTCGGCTCTGTGCCGAGAGCTCCGACCGGATCCCCAAGTGGCTCGTGCCGGTCATCCGGACCAACCTCGAGAAGGGCGGCGAGATCGAGCGGTCGGCGCTGGTCGTGGCCTCGTGGGCCCGGTACGCCGAGGGTGTCGACGAACAGGGCCAGCCGATCGAGGTCGTCGACCAGCTCAGGGACCGGGTCATGGCCGCGGCGGCTCGGCAGAACGACGAGCCACTGGCCTTTGTCCGCGACGAGCAGCTGTTCGGCGACCTGGCGTCGAACGAACGGTTCGCCGAGGCATACACGCGCTGGCTGGAGTCCCTTCACCAGGCCGGTGCCCGCTCGACGCTCGAACGACTGGCAGGCACGGCAGACTCGGGCTCATGACTGACCGAACCCTCGTCGCGGGAGTCGACTCCTCCACCCAGTCCACCAAGGTCGTCGTCTGCGACGCCACCACCGGCGAGATCGTCCGGGAGGGGCGCGCCGCGCACCCGGAGGGCACCGAGGTCGACCCCGCGGCGTGGTGGGCCGCGTACGAGGAGGCCACCTCCGCCGGGCTGCTCGAGGACGTCGAGGCCATCGCCGTGGCCGGCCAGCAGCACGGGATGGTCACTCTGGACGAAGACCGCAACGTGGTGCGAAAGGCATTGCTGTGGAACGACACTCGGTCGGCGGATGCGGCCGCCGATCTCGTGCGCGAGCTCGGCGGCGCCCAAGCGTGGGCCGAGGCGGTCGGGACGGTCCCGCTGGCCAGCATCACCGTCGCGAAGCTGCGCTGGTTCGCCGAGCACGAGCCGTCGCTCGCCGACCAGGTGCGGGACGTCGTCCTCCCGCACGACTGGCTGACGGCCCAGATCGTCGGCTCGGGTACGGCGACCGACGTGCGGCTCGTGACCGACCGCGGCGACGCCTCGGGAACGGGGTACTGGGCCCCCTCCAGCGACACCTACCGGACCGACCTCCTCGCGCGGGCCTTCGGGCGCGAACTCGGACTCCCCGATGTGCTCGGGCCGCAGGACGTGGCGGGGACGACGGCCAGCGGGATGGTCGTC
The DNA here is from genome assembly GCA_035535335.1 of Lapillicoccus sp. Classification (GTDB taxonomy): domain Bacteria; phylum Actinomycetota; class Actinomycetes; order Actinomycetales; family Dermatophilaceae; genus Lapillicoccus. The sequence goes on from DATLQE010000229.1 coordinate 2,402, forward strand.
GGACCGGGGACCGGCGACAACATGGGCGCCGCCCTCGGACTGGGGCTCGGGCCGGGTGACATCGTCGTGTCACTCGGCACCAGCGGGACGGTGTTCGGGGTGGCCGAGGCGCCGACCGCGGACCCGACCGGCTTCGTGGCCGGGTTCGCCGACGCGACCGGCCGCTTCCTCCCACTGGTCTGCACGCTCAACGCGGCGCGAGTGCTCACCGCGGCCGCGACGACACTCGGGACCGACCACGCCGGACTCGACGAGCTGGCACTGAGCGCAAGGCCTGGGGCCGGCGGACTCACCCTGCTGCCCTACCTGGACGGTGAGCGGACGCCGGACCTGCCCGGTGCGACCGGCACCCTCGGCGGGCTGACCCGTGCCACCCTCACGCCGGCGAACGTCGCCCGTGCGGCGGTCGAGGGCATGCTGTGCGGGCTGGCCGACGGCCTGGACGCGTTGCGCGACAACGGAGTTCCGGTGCAGCGGGTCCTGCTCATCGGCGGTGCGGCCCGGTCCACGGCGGTGCAGGCTGTGGCGAGCGGGATCTTCGGCGTCCCGGTCTCGGTGCCGTCACCTGGTGAGTACGTCGCGCTCGGGGCGGCGCGGCAGGCGGCGTGGGTGCTCGCGGCGAGCCGCGGCGAGAGCGCCGCAGAGGCGCCGGACTGGACGGTGGTGGCGGAGGCCGTGCCCGAGGCGGGTGGGGAGTGGGCCGCGGAGGTGCGCGAGGCATACTCACGGCTGCGCCGGACGATGCACGGCATCTGAGGGTTCCCCGCTGGGGCGTGTCGGGCATCACGCGGCGTCGGCTTGGGCGTCGCGCGCCCGGCTGCGAGGATGGGCGGCGGTTGCGAAGCACGCGCATCACCCCGTCATCGAAGAGGACGCATGAACATCGTCGTCTGTGTCAAGTACGTGCCGGACGCCCAGGCCGACCGGACCTTCGTCGAAACCGACAAGACCACCGACCGGGTGGGGGTCGACGGCCTGCTGTCGGAGCTCGACGAGTACCCGATCGAGGAGGCCTTGCTCGTGACGGAGGCCGGTGAGGGAGAGGTGACCGTCCTCACGGTCGGCCCCGAGCAGGCCGCGGACGCGCTGAAGAAGGCGCTGCAGATGGGCGCCGACAGGGCGGTCCACGTCGTCGACGACCAGATCCACGGTTCGGATGCATTCGGCACGTCGCTGGTGCTGGCCAAGGCAATCGAGAAGCTCGACGCCAAGCCGGATCTGGTCCTCACCGGCATGTCCTCGACCGACGGGGTCATGGGCGTGGTCCCGACGTTGCTGGCCGAGCGGCTCGGGTTACCGGCGGTGACCTATGCGTCGGAGCTCACCGTGGGCGACAGCACGGTCACCGTGCGGCGCGACAACGACGCGGCCTCGCAGACGATCGAGGCGTCGCTACCGGCACTGGTGTCGGTGACCGACCAGATCAACACGCCGCGGTACCCCTCGTTCAAGGGGATCATGGCGGCCAAGAAGAAACCGGTCGACACGTGGTCACTCGCCGACCTGGGCATCGACCCGGGCGACGTGGGCCTCGATGCCGCCTGGACCAAGGTCCAGTCGTATGCGGCCCGCCCGCCCCGCGAGAAGGGCCAGGTCGTGACCGACGAGGGCCACGGCGGAGAGAAGCTGGCCGCGTTCCTCGCCGAGCGCAAGTTCGTCTGACGTCTTCGTTTGACTGGCAAGGAGATTCGCACCCATGGCTGAAGTACTGGTCCTCGTCGACCACGCCGGCGGCACCGTCCGCAAGACGACGACCGAGCTGCTGACCCTGGCCCGCCGGCTCGGAGAGCCGTCGGCCGTCTTCATCGGCGAGGGGTACGAGGAGGCCAAGGCGACGCTGGCGGCATACGGAGCGCAGAAGATCTACCGGTCAGATTCACCCGACCTCATCGATTATCTCGTTGTCCCGCAGGCGGAGCTGTTGGCCCAGCTGGTCGGCCAGGCCTCACCAGCCGCGGTGCTCATCACGTCGTCGGCGGAGAACCGAGAGGTGGCTGCGCGCCTGGCGGTAAAGACCAGCTCCGGGCTCATCACTGACGCCGTCGACGTTCAGCCCGGCGACGGGGGCGGGGTGACGACGACCCAGACGGTGTTCGCCGGCGCCTACACGGTCACTGCCACGGTCACCACCGGCACGCCCATCGTCACCGTCAAGCCGAACTCGGCCACGCCCGAGCAGGCCGCATCGCAACCGGTGGAGGAGGTCGTCGAGTTCACGGCGTCCGACGCGGCGAAGACGGCTCGGATCACCGCCACGGCGCCCCGCGAGAAGACCGGGCGGCCGGAGCTGACCGAGGCGGCGATCGTCGTCTCCGGTGGCCGCGGCACCGCGGGCGACTTCTCCAAGGTGGAGGACTTCGCCGACGCGCTGGGTGCCGCAGTCGGCGCGTCGCGAGCCGCGGTGGATGCCGGCTGGTACCCGCACGCGTCGCAGGTGGGCCAGACGGGCAAGCAGGTGTCGCCGCAGCTCTACGTGGCGTGCGGTATCTCGGGAGCGATCCAGCACCGGGCCGGCATGCAGACGTCCAAGACGATCGTCGCGGTCAACAAGGACGAGGAGGCGCCGATCTTCGAGCTCGTCGACTTCGGCGTCGTGGGCGACCTGTTCGCGGTGCTGCCGCAGGCGACGGCCGCGGTGGAGGCCAAGAAGGGCTGAACCCTGGGCTACTGCGGGCCGGCGTCGATCGTTCCTGGCGGCCCCGACAGCACGGTCGGCACGTACTCGAGGAGCTGCAGCCGTCCGTCGAACGTGCGGCTGCTCACCATGTCGAGCGCGACGTCGGGATATCCGTCGTAGATCCGGTCCTGGCCGGTGCTTCCGGTGATGACGGGAAAGACGACGACGCGGTAGCGGTCCACGAGACCGGCACGCAGTAGGGAGCGGCACAGCGTGAGGCTTCCGAGGGTGCGCAAGGAGGCGGTTCCGGATTCCTTCATCTCCCGCACCGCCGCGACCGGGTCTCCGCTGACCAAGGTGGAGTTTGTCCACTCGAGGGGCTCGGTCAGGGTGCTCGAGAACACCACCTTCGGGACGTCGGCGAGGGAGTCGGTACCCGGCTCGCCGCTCGTGGCGAACCCGTGCATCAGCCGGTACGTGGTCGCCCCCATGAGGACGGTGTAGCTCCCTTCCGGCTGGTCGCCGAGCCAGGCGAGGTACTCCGGCCCTTCCAGTCCCCACCAGCCGGGCCAGCCTTCGGCGGCACCGTAGCCGTCGAGCGAGGTGATGAAGTCGATGAGCAGCTCTGGCATTCGCGGATCCTTCCTTCCCGGTGATATAGCAACTGGTCGACGGCTCAACCGGCCTGGCGGCTAACCGTCTCCAGCCCGACGATCTTGATACGGGGGACTCCGTCGAGCTCTGGCCCGAGCACGATACCTTCGCGTGTGGCTCGGGGCGGGTGAAGAGACCGAACCCAGCGCGGAAGCGCTGCTGTGTCGGGCCATTCCGTATGGCCGCACCTTGGGCGGGTCGACGACACGGACTAGAACGGTGGTGGGTCCTGCTCCCAGGCGGTCACGATCTCGGTTTCGGTGACGGGTTGGCCGAGCGGGTCGTGGTAGTCGTGGCGCCGGGTCTCGTAGCGGCGGCAGCGGCGGTTCGCCAGACGATGCCCGTCCTGGTCGGCCTGCGCGGTCCACGTGCCGCGGGTCTTGTGGTTGTGGTGCCGCCGGTGCTTGCCGCTCAGGTTGCGCACAGTGGTCGGACCGGTGGGCCAGGGCCGGTTGTGGTCGAGATCGCACCGGTACGCAGGGATCGCGCAGCCAGGGGCCCGGCACACCATGTCCAGCGCCGCCACGAAATCCGCCATCGCTGCGGTCGGGCGGTACCGGTTAGTGGACAGGTCCAGGGCCGCGCCGGTTACCGGGTCGGTGACCAACCGGCGCCACACCGACCCGCGGGCGAGCGCGATGCTCGCCGGACACGTACCGTACCCCGGGATCTCGGCCGGCGCGTTGTCCAGGGCCAGCAGCGTCGTCAAGCCCACGACGACGTTGACGTGTGCGACCGGCGCGTGCCCGACGAACGTGCCCGCCGACTGCCAGGCGGACTCTCCCGTGACCTCTTCGGGTGTGCACCACCCGTAGAGAAGCAGGTCCAACGCGACGTCGGAACGCAGTTGGGTCAAGGTCCGGCGGTCACCGTCCGCCCGCAGCCGGCGGGCCAGGTCGTCGACCCGCTCCGCGGCCGCAGTGATCCGGCCGGCCTCACCGGTGACGACCACCGTCCCAGAGCCGTCGCCCCCTATGACCGCGTAGGCGCTCCGGTCGGAGCGCCCGCTCCATCGTCTTCGATCGGTTCGCGGTGTGCAGCGCCACCTGCCTTCGCAACTCACGAAGGAACTGTCGGTGCGAGCGGACGCTGCCGTCCTCGTTGCGTGCCAACAATCGCACGGTCACCGCACGCGCCTGCTCCGACCCGAGCGCTCGGGTCTGGTCGTGGATCCGCACGGCCCGCTCCAGCGACACCTCTCCGACTGCCAGTGCGCACAGAAGCACACTCCCTCGGCCGTCCACGTCCTGGGCTAGCTCCAGCCGCCGCGTCAGCTCGAACTCCGACAACCCGTCGCGCAGCGCCATCTCGTCGACCGTGGCGGTGTCCGACTCGTGGGACAACGACGTCGGCGTCAAGCCCCGGCCGGTCTTGGCCCAGCTGGAGTCATCCCGGTCCCGGACGTGCTCCCCGACGGCCTCCCGCAACCGGCGCAGCGCCGCCAGACCCTGGAAGTCGGCCCACGCCTTGACCCGCTCGACCGCCTCCAGCAACTGCAGCTCCTCCTCGATCCACGGCTGCGGCAGTTCTCCCACACGACGATCGGCCGACACCGCCGGCGCCACCGCCAGCCGCGCGTCCGTCACCTCCCACGGGACCACGTCCGCACCCGCAGCGAGATCCGGGACCACCGACTTCGGCACCGCCAGTAGACGAAGGTCGGCGCGGATGTGGTCGGGTACATACGCGAACGAATCGTGTTTTCTGCCAACCGTTTTCGGTCGAAGCCTTACGACGGCTTTCGGGCGCCCAAGGTGAAGCTCATGGCGATCCGTTCCGGGTGCTCGGTCATCCGGTACTCGCCGATCTCGTCCCTCGTCATGAGCCCGGGGAATGGGCAGAACGGGACGCTGTCGTGCTCCTCGAGCATCGTCAGCACGAGTCCGTGCCGCATCACCGCGGTCACCGTCTCGCCGATGCCGTGGCTCCAGGTGTGCGTCTCGGTGTGGGTGATCGTGTGCTCCGAGTCCGCCGCCGACCGGACATAGGTCAGGTTGTCGTCCCAGACGATCGGGTCACGGTGCTCGAAGTACGGAAATGCCGGAACCGGCCTGCCGGTGACCGGGTCGGGCTCCATGGTGTCGAGCATCGGGTGCGTGTCGCGGATGAACAGCCGGCCACCGGGCTTCAGCACGGCGGCGACCACCTCCGCCCACCGGTCGACGGAGGGCAGCCACGAGATGGCGCCGAGACTGACGTACGCGAAGTCGAAGGTTCGTCCACCGAGTGCCTTCGGCGCCTCGTACACATCCGAGACGACGTACTCGACGGCCGCGCCGGTCGCCTGTGCGAGTCGGCGCGCCTCCGTCACCGACTGTGGCGAGAGGTCGAGTCCGGTCATCCGAGCGCCGAGCCGGGCGAGCGACAGGGTGTCGGTCCCGATGTGGCTCTGGAGGTGCACGCCGTCGAGTCCCGACACGTCGCCGAGGCGCGGGACGTCGAAGCGCACGACTCCGGAGAGGTGCCGCGGGTCGTCCAGGAACGCCCGCACGTCGTAGTCCGGGGACGCCGCGTGGATCACGGCCCGGTCATCCCAGTTGGCCCGGTTGGCCCGCAGGTAGTCGGGCTCGTCAGCGGTGTCCGTGACCACGAGAACACGGTATGCCGTCGACCACCGCGGTCGACGGCATACCGTGTTGCCCGCGGTACCGGTTGTTGGTTGGCTGCTGCGGTGGTCGACGTCCGACAGCTGGGCCACCAGCCGGTTCTGGAAGGTGGTCTTGTCCGCCTCGAACCGGCCGGCCCCGAGCACCTCGACGGGTTGTGGCCCCTCTACTCCGGCGGCGCGGACGATCCCTACGTCGCCGTCACCCGCGAGCGGACGCGAACCGGGCTGGCCCGTGCCCGCGAGCGCGAGGACCGCGCGGACTGGGCGATCGTCCGGAGGAAGGACGCCGTCGTCGTCGGCGAGGCGGTACTCATGGATCTCGACGAGGACGCGTCCTCGATGAGCTACCGCGTCGCACTGGTCGGTCCGGAAGTCTTCGGGCTGGGGTACGGCACCGAGGCCACCCGCCTGGTGCGGGACTTCGCGTTCGGGCCGTTGGGACTGCACCGCCTCGCTCTCGAGGTGAACTCCTTCAACGCACCGGCCATCGCGGTCTACACCAAGGTCGGGTTCGTGCTCGAAGGCGTGCGCCGCCAAGCGGTGCGCCACGAGGGTGCGTGGCACGACGTCCACGACATGGCGATCGTCGAGGGTGACCCCAGACCGTAGGGACGACCGAGGCGTGACGCCCCGGCATGCCCGGCCCCGGTTGCGACCGTAAACTAGCCACGTGCGCCGGTACCTCGACCACGCCGCCACGACGCCCATGAGTCCCGCGGCGATCGAGGCGATGACCGAGCAGATGGCTCGCACCGGCAACGCGTCCTCGCTCCACACCTCCGGCCGGCTCGCCCGCCGTGTCGTCGAGGAGTCGCGCGAGACCATCGCCGGGGCCATCGGGTGTCGACCCTCGGAAGTGGTGTTCACGTCCGGCGGCACCGAGTCGGACAACCTGGCCGTCCAGGGAACGTATGCGGCGCGTCGCGACGCCGACCCGCGCCGGGTCCGCCTCCTCGTCAGCTCCGTGGAGCACCATGCCGTCCTCGACTGCGCGGAGTTCCTGACCGCTCACGAGGGCGCCAAGGTGACGCTGCTCGAGGTGGACCCCCAGGGCCGGATCACGCCGGACATCGTGCGGGCTGCCCTGGTCGAGGACGCAGACTCGGCGGCCGTCGTCTCGGTGATGTGGGCGAACAACGAGGTCGGCACCATCCAGGACATCGCCGGGATCGCTGCGGTGACCAAGGAGTTCGGCGTTCCCATGCACACGGACGCCGTCCAGGCGGTCGGTCACGTGCCGGTGGACATCACTGCCTCCGGCGTCGAGCTCGCGTCACTGACCGCGCATAAGCTCGGCGGTCCGATCGGCGTGGGCGCGCTGGTCGTCCAGCGCGACCATCACCTGGTCCCGCTGTCCCACGGTGGCGGTCAGGAGCGGCAGGTCCGTAGTGGAACCCTTGATGTTCCCGGCATTCGCGGCTTCGCGGCCGCCGTCGAGGAGTCGGTCAGCGAGCTCGACACGGAGCGTGCGCGGCTGACGAGCCTGCGCGACCAGCTCGTCGAGGGGGCACTGAGGCTGGACCTCGACATCACGGTCACCGGCCCCTGGACGCGCGGCGACGCGATCGACCGGCTGCCGGGCAACGTCCACCTCCTGGTCCCGGGGTGCGACGGCGACTCGCTGCTCTACCTCCTGGACGCGGCCGGGATCGAGTGCTCGACCGGATCGGCCTGCCAGGCGGGCGTGCCGCAACCCAGTCACGTCCTGCTGGCCATGGGTATCGCGGAGGAGCAGGCCCGGGGCGCGCTCAGGTTGACTCTCGGACGCACGTCGACGCCGGCCGACGTCGAGGCGGTCCTCGGGGCCCTGCCGCACGCCGTCGAGCGGGCCCGACGGGCCTCCTTTGGCACTGCGTGATTCGGTGAGGACACCGTGAAGATCGTCGCCGCGATGAGCGGCGGCGTCGACTCCGCCGTCGCCGCGGCCCGCATGATCGATGCCGGCCACGAGGTCGTCGGCGTCCACCTGGCGCTCAGTCAGAAGGCCGCGACCCTGCGGCAGAGCGCCCGCGGCTGCTGCACGCTCGAGGACGCCGGGGACGCCCGCCGTGTTGCCGACGTCCTCGGGATCCCGTTCTACGTCTGGGATCTGGCCGCCCGGTTCCGGGAGGACGTGGTCGAGGACTTCCTCGCCGAGTACGCCGCCGGCCGTACGCCCAACCCGTGTGTGCGGTGCAATGAGCGGATCAAGTTCGCCGCCCTGCTCGACAAGGCGGTCGCTCTCGGATTCGACGGCGTGGCCACGGGCCACTACGCGCGGGTCGTCGAGCGACCGGACGGTCGTCGCGAGCTGCACCGCGCGGCGGACCCACAGAAGGACCAGTCCTACGTGCTCGGGGTCCTCGACGAGGACCAGCTGGCCCGGTCCTTCTTCCCCCTCGGCGACACTGCAAAGCCCGAGATCCGTGAGGAAGCCCGGGCCCGCGGCTTGTCGGTCGCGAGCAAGCCGGACAGCCACGACATCTGCTTCATCCCCGACGGCGATACCCGGGGTTTCCTCACTCGCGCACTTGGCGAGCGGCCCGGGAGCGTCGTGGACGTGGAGGGTCAGGTTGTCGGATCCCATTCCGGCGCATACGGATTCACCGTCGGGCAAAGACGAGGACTCGGCCTGGATCGAGCCGGACTGGATGGCGAACCGCGCTACGTGGTCGACGTCGAGGCGAGCACCAACACCGTGGTCATCGGCACCCGCGACCTCCTCGGCGTCGACACTGTCGTCGGTGAACACGCTCGCTGGTGCGGGCCGGCGCCGGACGGGACTGTCGCCCTCGGCGCCCAGCTGAGGGCGCACGGCGAGGAGTATGCGGCGAGCGCCCGGGCGAACGGTGACGAGGTGCACGTCCGGTTGGCGGAACGCGTCCGTGGGGTGGCGGCCGGGCAGTCGGTGGTGCTCTACGACGACACCCGGGTCGTCGGCTCGGCGACGATCCGGGAGGCTCCCCGGGCCAGAGTTCGGGCCTGATTCATACTCCCCCGGAAGTCTCTCCATCCCGACACGTCCGCCGACCCCCGTCCGGCGCTAGGGTGCGTCGTGGAGTGGGGACTTCGCAGGGTAGGGGCACAGGCGTTGGCCATGGCGGCACAGGGGACGAGCTCGGACCATCTCGTCGAGCGCGTCCGCCACCTCTGCATGGCCTTCCCACGAACCCAGGAGCGGCTGAGCCACGGTGAGGCGTGCTGGTTCGTCGGGGGCAAGCGCATGTTCGTCATGTTCGCCGACCACCATCACGACGACCGGGTGGCGTTCTGGGCGGCGGCGGACGACGGGGTGCAGCGCCATCTCGTCGAGGACGAGCCGGACCACTTCTTCCGACCGCCCTATGTGGGCCCCCGCGGCTGGGTGGGGATGTGGCTGGACGACCGTCCCGACTGGGACCGCGTGGAGCTGCTCGTCGAGGAGGCCTGGCGTTGCATCGCCGGACCGCGGTTGATCAAGGAGTGGGCCGCCACCCGCGCCTGGTAGCCCTCCTCATGGAGGGCCGGAACCACGCCGCTCTTCCTGAGCAACGAGCTCGTCGAGGTCCCGCAGTCGGTCCAGGCCTCCGAGTGCGCGGATCATCCGCGAATTTCCTTGCAAACGCACACGATTGCGAGACAGGTACCACCAGTAGCCGGCGGTGAAGGGACACGCGTCGTCGCCCACGCGGAGCTTCGGGTCGAACCGACACCCGCCGCAGTAGTCGGTCATCGTGTTGATGTACGCGCCGCCGGAAACGTATGGCTTGGTCGCCACGATCCCGAGATCGGCGTGCTGCGACATCCCGACGACGTTGGGCACCATCACCCAGTCGTAGCCGTCGACGAACGAGCGGTGGTACCAGTCGGTCAGCTCGTCGGGGCGCCAACCGCGTTGTGCGGCATAGTTTCCCAGGATCATCAGCCGTGGAATGTGGTGAACCCAGCCGTGGTCCCGCAGGTCGGAGAGAGTGTCCGCGAGGCAGGCGGCGTCGGTCGCGTCGCCGTCCAGGTCCCGCCACCAGTCAGGCAGGTGACGGTGCGCGCTGAGCCGGTTCGTATGCCGGTAGTCCTCCCCGAGATGCCAGTACAGATGCCAGACGTAGTCGCGCCAGCCCATCACCTGACGGATGAACCCCTCGGCGGACTGCAGCGGTACCTCCCCTCTCCGGTAGGCCTGTTCCGCCGCCTCGACCACCTCCAGGGGGTCGAGCAGCCCGAGGTTCATCGGCGCGGAGAGCAGCGAGTGGGCCATCCAGGCGTCGGCCCTCATGACCGCGTCCTCGTGCGGCCCGAACGCCGGCAGCCGGTGCTGGACGAAGTGGTCGAGCGCCGCCACCGCCTCCGCCCGGGTGGCGGCGAAGAGGCGCGGCCCGTCGCGCCCGACGAAGTGCACATCCCCGTCCCGCTCCCAGCGGTCGAGGTCGTCACGGACCTCGGCGTCGATGTCGTCCTCCTGCGGCCAGCTCGGCTCGGCGACCCCGAGGGTCTCCTGGCCGCGCGCCGGGGGCTCGCGGTTCTCGGCGTCGAGGTTCCAGCGACCTCCTACCGGCTCGTCGCCCTCCATGAGAACGCCGTGGCGCCGCCGGGCATCCCGGTAGAAGTCCTCCATCAACAGCCGGCGTCGACCGCGCGACTCGGCCCATGTCGTGAAGTCCTCTCGCGTCGTCACGTACCCCCGCGCCGGCAGCAGCTCGATATCGCGCTCTGCCGCCAACGTTCGCACGAAGCCGACCGCGGATCGTGACGTGGGCTGGATCACCTGGAGCGGACCGTCCGCCTCGGCGAGGGCATCGCGGTACCGCTCGACCCGCGTGTACCGGCAGCGCGTCCCGAGCTCAGCGGCCCGGTGGCGCATGGCGCTCAGGACGAGATGCGCCTTGTGACGGTGGAACGCCCGGCGGGCGAACACCCGTCGCGACTCCACGAGGAGCACCGGTCCGTCGTGCTCGTCCAGGAAGTCGTCGACGAAGTGCGGCCCGAGCTGGTCGCCGAACAACCAGCGGATCGGACCGGACGGCATACGCGACGCTAACCCGCCCCGCCCCCTTCGCGCGAGAGGCCAAGATTGGTCGTTCTGGCGCCCGTGAGAACGACCAAACTTGGCCTCTCGGCGGGAGGGGAGGGGGCGGTCGATAACCTCGCCGCGTGACGACCGCGACCGGCATCGGCTCCTGGCCGGGCACCGACGTGCGTGAGGCGCTCGGGGTCGTCCGCGACCTGCTGGCCGATCCGGGCGACGGCGCCGACGGCCTCCCGTACCTGCCGGAGCTGCCCGACCGCGGCCCCGGCGCCGACGTCGTCGGCCGCGGTCTTGGGATGCTCGTCGACCTGCCAGTCGACCTGCAGCCGTCCAGCTGGCGGCTCACCGACCGCCCGGGTCGCGACCTCACGCGCACCGCCGCATACCTGCGCCAGGACCTCGACGAGCTGGCCGAGGCGTTCGACGGCTGGACCGGGCGGATGAAGCTGCAGGTGGCCGGCCCGTGGACGCTGGCCGCGAGCACCTGGCTGCCGCGTGGCGAACGGGTGGTGTCCGACGTTGGTGCCACCCGCGACCTCGTCGACTCCCTGGCCGAGGGGGTGCGGGTCCACGTCACCACCATCCAGCGCCTGCTGCCCGGCGCCTCACTCGTCCTGCAGCTCGACGAGCCGTACCTGCCGGCGGTGTTAGAAGGCCGCCTGCCCACCGCGTCGGGATACGGGCTGGTGCGCGCCGTCGACCCGCAGGACGCGCTGAACGGGCTGGAGGCGGTGTTGGATGCGGCTCCCGAAGGCACCCGACCGGTGGTCCACTGCTGCGCGCCGGACGCTCCAATCGTCCTGCTGCGGCGCACCGGCGCGGACCTCGTGGTCGACACCGCGCTGCTGGGCCGGCGCGGCTGGGAGGGAGTCGCCGTCGGCGTCGAGGACGGCATGACCCTGTATGCGGGAACCGTGCCGACCGACGGCACCCTGGCTCGACCGCAGGCGGTCGTCGACCGGCTCGTCGAGCGGTGGCGCGACCTCGGGATGCCGGTCTCCGGACTCTCGGACCTCGTCGTGACGCCGACCTGCGGACTGGCCGGACTCACACCGGGACAGGCTCGCGACGTTTCACGGGTATGCATCGACAGCGCACGGGAGCTGGCCGAGCGGGCCACGGCGTGAAGGTCCCCTGGACCGTCAAATTCGGGGCGCTCGCCCTGATCTGGGGCGCGTCCTTCCTCCTCATGAAGGTCGGTCTCGAGGCGCTCGCCCCGGTCCAGATCGCGACGCTGCGGATCCTGACGGGGGCCGTGACGGTGCTCACGGCGGCGCTGCTCATGGGCGTACGGCTACCGCCCTGGGGACGGGTGTGGGGACATCTCTCGGTCGCCGGGTTCTTCCTGTGCTGCCTACCGTTCACCCTGTTCCCGCTCGGCGAGGAGCGCGTGTCGTCGGCGCTGGCCGGCATCGGTAACGCGACGACCCCGCTCGCCGCAGTGCTTTTCACGGCGCTGTTGCTGCCGGCGCAGCGCGTCGACCGCCGGACCGGGATCGCCGTCGTGACCGGGTTCCTCGGCGTCGTGGTGATCTTGCAGCCGTGGGAGGCCCAAGGCCGGCCGGACGTCCTCGGCTTCGGCATGACGCTGCTGGCCGGCGCCTCGTACGGCCTGGGTTGGACCTACGTGAGGCGGTTCCTCGCCAAGGACGACATCGGCGGCCTGGGTCTGCCGGCCGCGCAGCTGCTCACCGCCGCCGTACAGATGTCCCTCGTGACGCTCGGGTGGTGGTGGCTCCACCGAGAAGGGGACGGGAGTCGCATGCCGGCCCCGTGGTCCACCACTGCCGGATCCGGATCGGCGCTCTGGCCGCTCCTGGCCGTCCTCGCCCTCGGCGTCGTCGGTACCGGGCTGGCCTTCGTGCTGCAGTACGACGTGGTCCGCGAGGTCGGTCCGACCATCGGCGCGACCGTGACCTACGTGATCCCCGTCGTCGCGGTCGTCCTGGGCATCGTGTTCCTCCACGAGCGGCTGCACTGGCCGCAGGTGGCCGGCGCCGCGATCGTGCTCGCGGCGGCCGTCATCATCGGGCGGCCGCGGCGCCGGCCGAGGACGGAGTCCGGGGCGACGGCGGGCGACGACCTCAGGTCGTCAGTGCCGACCCCGACTTCCACTGGTCGAAGCTGACGTTCCAGTCGGTCCAGCCGTTGCCGGCCTCCAGGCCGCGGTTCGTGCCGGTGACGACCACCGGGTCGCCGACCTTGGCCAGATCGAACAGCCACTGGGCGTTGGCAGTGCTCATGCCGATGCAGCCGTGGCTGACGTTGGTCTTGCCCTGAGAGCCGACCGACCACGGGGCCGCGTGGAGGAACTCGCCCGAGTTGGTCTCCCGCATGGCGAACTGGACGTCGGGGATGTCGTAGTAGTTCGGGTCGCCCGGCTCGATGCCGACGGTGTTGGCGTCCATCCGCACCGTGGGCAGCTTCTCCATGATGACCTTGGTGCCGCTGCGGGTCTCGAAGCCGGCCTTGCCGCCGGTGATCGGGATGGTTTTCACGTCGGCGCCTTTGACGTTGACGGTCAGCTGGTGGCTCTGGAGGTCGGCCTTGATGATCGTCGCGTCGCCCACGGTGAAGCTGCCGGACGTCGACAGCTGGCCAAAGGTGCCGTTGCCGGCCGGGACGCTGTTGATGTCGACGTTGACGCTGACCTTGGTGCCCGGCTTCCAGTACTGCGCGGGCCGCCAGTGCGCCTCGCTGCTCGAGACCCAGCCCCACGAACCCTGCTGCGGCGGGTCGGACTTGACCGTCATCCTCTTCTCGAAGGCGGCCTTGTCCTTGACCGGCACGTCGAACCGGACGATGACCGGCATGGCCACGCCGACCGTGGCGCCGTTGGCGACGACCGTGGGGTAGATCTGCTGCTTCTTCGACAGCGCCTGGGTCGAGAACGTCGAGTGCGCCTTGCCCTCGAGGCCGGCGGTGTTCTTGCCGATCATGCTCAGGGTGTAGGTCGCGCCGGGTTCGAGGAGGCTGCTGGCCGTCCACGTCGCGCCGTTCGGGTCGAGGGTGCCCTCGACGTTGACCTCACCCTTCTTCGGGTCCTTGTAGGTCAGCGTGACGTCGGTGACCGTGCCGTCCTTGGCCGACACCGACACGACGGTGTCGACCGGGACCTTGGCGTCGGCCGCCACGCTCGGGGTCAGCGTCACCGGCGGGATCGCCGGGGTGGTCGTCGTCGACGTGGACGCGGCGGCCGACGACGAAGCGTCCGTCGCGGCGGCGTTGGAGCCCGAGCTTCCGCTCGGTGACGTGCAGGCGCCCAGGGCCAGCCCTACGGTGAGGGCGGCGGCGAGCAGGCCGAGACGCCGATCGGACGCGGACCCCCGCGGCAGCCGGCGACGATCCCGCTGACGAACCACCTGCACCATCTGCGACTCTCCCCCTCCGGGCGTGACAGGGCACACCACGGCCCAGCAAACAGTGTCGCCGAACGACAGGCCACGACCAAATTCCGACATGCGCTCTCGCCTCGTGGTGGCGATGTCCCCGTTGATGCCGATGGCCGGGGCGGCTGACCGGCGGCGGTGTCGGAGCGGTACGGCAGGATGGCCGCGTGACGACGGAGACCGAGGGCGCCGAGGCGACGCGCGCGGCCGGTGCCGGCCCGGGAGCCGAGCCGCCGTCGACGGCCGAGGCCACCGGCATACCCACCGACGTCCTCCACGAGTGGAACGAGCTCGCGCAGGACGCCCTCGCCGCCCAGTTCGCCTATCACGTTCGCGACGCCCCCACGATCAGCGATGCCGACTACGACCGGATGATCCGGCGGCTCAACGAGCTCGAGGATGCCTACCCCACGCTGCGCACGCCCCAGAGCCCGACCCAGCTCGTCGGCGGCGCGACGTTCTCGACGGACTTCCAGGCCGTCGACCACCTCGAGCGGATGCTCAGCCTCGACAACTGCTTCTCGCCGGAGGAGCTGGCCGCCTGGGCCGCGCGGGCCGCCCGCGACGCCAACACTACGGACTACCACTACCTCTGCGAGCCCAAGATCGACGGCCTGGCCGTCAACGTGCTCTACGAGAACGGCCGGCTGACCCGGGCGCTGACCCGCGGCGACGGCCGCACCGGCGAGGACGTCACCAACAACGTCAAGACCATCAAGGGCGTCCCGCACCGTCTGAAAGGGAGGGGCCACCCGGCCAAGGTCGAGGTCCGCGGCGAGGTGTTCTTCCCCGTCGAGGGGTTCGAGGGGCTCAACGCGTCGCTGGTCGCCGCCGGCCGGGCCCCGTTCGCGAACCCCCGCAACAGCGCCGCCGGCTCGCTCCGCCAGAAGGACCCTCGGGTCTCCGCGAGCCGGCCGCTGCACCTGCTCGTCCACGGCATCGGCCACCGCGAGGGCCTCGAGCTGACCCGGCAGTCAGAGGCGTACGACCTCTTCCGCGAGTGGGGCCTCCCGGTCTCGACGCACTACGAGGTCCTCGACACGATCGACGAGGTCGGGGCCTACATCGCGCGGTTCGGCGAGCAGCGGCACAGCGTCGAGCACGAGCTGGACGGTGTGGTCGTCAAGGTCGACGAGATCTCCGTGCAGCGGCAGCTCGGGGCGACGTCGCGGGCGCCGCGGTGGGCGATCGCCTACAAGTACCCGCCGGAAGAGGTCAACACGACCCTTCTCGACATCCTCGTCAACGTCGGCCGCACCGGTCGCGTGACGCCGTTCGGCCTGATGACGCCGGTCGTCGTCGCCGGTTCCACGGTCGAGCGCGCCACCCTCCACAACGCCGACGAGGTGCGGCGCAAGGGCGTCCTCATCGGCGACACCGTGGTGCTGCGCAAGGCCGGCGACGTGATCCCGGAGATCGTCGGGCCGGTCGTCGAGCTGCGCGACGGCACCGAGCGCGAGTTCGAGATGCCGACGGTTTGCCCGGTGTGCGGCACCCCCCTCGCTCCCGAGAAGGAGGGCGACAAGGACATCCGCTGTCCCAACGCGCGAACGTGCCCCGCCCAGCTGCGGGAGCGGATCGCCGGACTGGCCGGGCGCGGCGCCTTCGACATCGAGGTCCTCGGCTGGGAGGGCGCCGTCGCGCTGCTCAACGCCGGGGTCGT
>DATLQE010000230.1:0-5272 GCA_035535335.1 Lapillicoccus sp.
GATCGGCGCGGCCTTGATGTGCTCGACCTTCACCATGGTGCCGACCGTCGTCTGGCCGGGCTCGAGGTTCTCGGCCGCGGTGCCGAAGGCGGCGCGTTCGATCCAGTTGATGAGCCGGGGAGTCGCGAGGACCGGCATGTCACCGCTGCCGAGCACCTGAGCCGTGTCCTTTTCGGTCACGGTGTGATGGCTGACCTCCATTACACGAGGATAGGCGCGCCGCGTCGTACCTGCGTCCTGCCGTCTGCCACAGTTCGACGCGGTGAACATGTATGCGTGGGTGCTGCTCGCGGCCGCGGCCGTCGCGGCCGTCGCCGACTGGTTCGCCGTCGCCACCCGGCGCCGGGCGCTCGAGCAGGTGGCCAAACCCGCATACGTCGTCCTGCTTGGTGCTTTCACCTGGCTGCTGCACGCCGAACAGAGCATGTCGGGGATGTGGCTCCTCATCGCGCTGGCGCTGTGCCTGCTGGGTGACCTGCTGTTGCTGACGGACTCCGACCAGGCCTTCGGCTTCGGGCTGGTGACGTTCCTCCTCGCCCACGTCGCGTTCATCGGCGCGGTCTTGGCGATGGAGAGGCGGGCGCCGATCTGGCCCGGGGTGGCCGCGACGGTGGTTGTCGTCCTCCTCCTCGTGGCGTTCGTCGTCTGGCCGCTGGCCCGGCGGGACATGGCGGAAGGGTTGCCGCCCACCCTGTACGCCCTGGTGCTCGGCACCTTCGTCGCGGTGGCGTGGTGGTCCGGGCACGTCCTCGTCGGAGTCGGCGCCTCGCTCTTCCTCGTCAGCGACGGGGTGCTCGCCGCACGGCGGTTCTGGCGCGATCTTACGGGGAGCGGCGTCGTCGTGATGGTGACCTACCACACGGCTCTGCTTCTCCTCGTTCTCGGGATCCTCCGCCCGGACCTCATGCGGACCTGACGACGCCCGCTGCGCTAACCTGACTCCATGGCCTTCCAGCTCCTTCTTCCCCGGCCGCGCTGAGCACCCTCGACCAGCGCGGCGCCCCTCCTGTGCGAGGGGCTTTTCTGTGTCTGCAGCAGGCCGGACCCGTGCACCACACGAAGGACGAACGATGACCTCCGAAACCGCCGACGAGACTCCCTTCCGCTACACCGCGTCGATGGCGCGCGACATCGAGCTCGCGTGGCAGGACCGGTGGGAGGAGGAGGGCACCTTCCAGGCGCCGAACCCTGCGGGGCCTTGGGCCGAGCCCGAGAAGGTCGCCGGCCGGGGCAAGAAGCTCGTCGTCCTCGACATGTTCCCCTACCCGAGCGGCGCGGGCCTGCACGTCGGTCACCCCCTCGGATACATCGGCACCGACGTGTATGCGCGCTACCACCGCATGCTGGGTCTCAACGTCCTGCACTGCCTGGGCTACGACGCGTTCGGTCTGCCGGCCGAGCAGTATGCGGTCCAGACCGGTCAGCACCCGCGAAAGACGACCGAGGAGAACATGGTCGTCATGCGCCGCCAGCTGCGGCGGCTGGGTCTGGGGTTCGACGAGCGGCGCACCTACGCGACGGTCGACGAGGACTACTTCCGCTGGACCCAGTGGATCTTCCTGCAGATTTACAACTCGTGGTACGACCCCGACGCCGTCCGGGCCGACGGAGGACGCGGCGCGGCCCGGCCCATTGAGACGCTCGCCGAAGCGTATGCGATGGGTCGTCCGCTGCCCGTTGGCGACCGCCGCTCCTGGGCCGAGCTGTCCGAGGCCGAGCAGGAAGCAGTCCTGGCCGAGGAGCGGCTGGCCTACACGTCTGAGGCGCCGGTCAACTGGTCGCCCGGGTTGGGCACGGTGCTGTCGAACGAGGAGGTCACCAACGAGGGCCGCTCCGAGCGCGGCAACTTCCCGGTGTTCCGGCGCAACCTGCGCCAGTGGATGATGCGGATCACCGCCTACGCGGACCGTCTCGCCGACGACCTGGACCGCGTGGACTGGCCGGAGAAGGTCAAAGTCATGCAGCGCAACTGGATCGGCCGATCCAGCGGCGCCCGGATCACCTTCCCGGTGGCGGCATCGTCCGGCCAGGACGCGGGCATCGAGGTGTTCACGACGCGCCCAGACACGGTGTTCGGTGCGACGTTCATGGTGTTGGCTCCGGAGCACCCGTTGATCGACGAGATCGTGCCGGCGGAGGGATGGCCCGAGGGGACCAAGCCCGACTGGACGGGTGGCGCAGCCGATCCCGGGTCGGCGGTCGACGCATACCGGCAGGCGACGTCGCGGAAGAGCGAGGTCGAGCGACAGATGGATGACCGGTCCAAGACCGGAGTCTTCACGGGCGCGTACGCGATGAATCCTTTGACGGGACAGCCCATTCCGGTGTTCGTGGCTGACTACGTCCTGATGGGGTACGGAACGGGTGCCATCATGGGCGTTCCGGGCCAGGACGAGCGCGACTGGGCGTACGCGCTGGCCTTCGACCTGCCGATCATTCGCACCGTGCAGCCGGCCGAGGGACACCCTGAGGACGAGGCGTACGTGGGGGAGGGCCCGGCGATCAACTCGGCCAACGACGAGGTCTCGCTCAACGGCCTCGGTGTCGACGACGCCAAGTCGAGGATCATCGAGTTCCTCGAGTCGCGGGGGATCGGCCACGGGACGGTCAACTACCGCCTGCGCGACTGGCTGTTCAGCCGGCAGCGGTACTGGGGTGAGCCGTTCCCGATCGTCTACGACGAGGCCGGCACCCCTCGTGCGCTTCCCGACTCGATGCTTCCGCTGGCCCTGCCCGACGTGCCGGACTACGCGCCGAAGACCTTCGACCCGGACGACGCGGAGAGCTCGCCCGAGCCGCCATTGTCGCGGGTGCCCGAGTGGGTCGAGGTGGAGCTGGATCTCGGTGACGGGCTGAGCACGTACCGCCGCGAGACCAACACGATGCCCAACTGGGCCGGATCGTGTTGGTACTACTTGCGATACCTGGACCCCGCGAATCACCAGACGTTCTGTGACCCCGAGAACGAGCGGTACTGGATGGCCAAGCACGCCCAAACCGTCGAGGGGGCGCCGCCCGGCGTCACCGACCCCGGCGGGGTCGACCTCTACATCGGTGGCGTGGAGCACGCGGTTCTCCACCTGTTGTACGCGCGTTTCTGGCACAAGGTGCTGTTCGACCTGGGGCTGGTGTCGAGCGAGGAGCCGTTCCGGAAGTACTTCTCCCAAGGGATGATCCAGGCGTACGCCTACGTCGACGTGCGCGGCCAGTACGTTCCCGCGGAGGAGGTGGAGGAGATCCCCGGCGGGCACGGGGAGGAGCCGACCTTCACGTGGCGCGGCCAGCAGGTTGTCCGTGAGTACGGGAAGATCGGCAAGTCGTTGAAGAACGTCGTCAGCCCCGACGACATGTACGACGCCTACGGTGCCGACACCTTCCGCGTCTACGAGATGTCCATGGGGCCGCTGGAACTGGGCCGTCCGTGGGAGACCCGGGCGGTCGTCGGAAGCCAGCGGTTCCTGCAGCGGTTGTGGCGCAACGTGATCGACGAAACCACCGGCGCCGTGGTGGTGTCGGACGAGGCGCCCGACGCGGCGACGTTGACGGCCATGCACCGGACCATCGCGGGGGTGCGGGAGGACTTCGAGCACCTGCGGTTCAACACGGCGGTCGCCAAGCTGATCGAGCTGAACAACGTGCTGACCAAGCTGGACGCCGCGCCCCGCGCGGTCGTCGAGGCCCTGGTCGTGATGGTCGCGCCGGTCGCGCCGCACATCGCGGAAGAGCTGTGGCTGCGGCTCGGTCACGAGGGTGGCGTGACCCACGTTCCGTTTCCCCAGGCCGAACCGTCCTTGCTCGTCGAGGAGACGGTCACCTGCGTGATCCAGGTGCGCGGCAAGGTGCGCGACCGGGTCGAGGTCTCGTCGACGATCGGCGAGGAGGAGCTCCGGTCCCTGGTGCTGGCGCGCGACAAGGTGGTGGCCGCGACGCCTGACGGCGTTCGGAGCGTGATCGTGCGCGCGCCGAAGCTGGTCAACGTGGTGCCCGCCTGACCGTTCGGCGCGAGCGCGCCACCGTTCGGGCGACGCTGCCTCCTCACCGAAGGCGCTAGCGTTCCAGACGTGAGCGTCGCGATCGTGACGGACTCGACCGCCTACCTCCCGGCGGACCTCGTCCGCGCCGGTTCCGTGCCGATCACCGTGGTGCCGCTCCACGTCGTGGTGGGCGGCCGGCAGCATCGTGAGGGCGTCGACGTGACGATCCAGTCGTTGTCGGAGGCGCTGCAGTCGTTCACGCCTCTCAGCACGTCTCGGCCGTCGCCCCAAGAGTTCGTGGAGGCGTACGAGGCCGCCGCCGCGGCGGGTGCGTCGGCGGTGGTGTCGGTCCACATCTCCTCGGAGATGTCAGGGACGTGTCAGTCGGCGCGGCTGGCGGCGGAGCAGTCGCCGATCCCCGTCGAGGTCGTCGACTCCCGGTCTCTCGGCATGGCCATGGGCTTCGGGGTGCTGTCGGCGGCCGAGGCGGCGGGCCATGGACAGTCAGCGGCCGAGGTGGCGGAGGTCGCCCGGACTCGCGCGGGGGCGGCGAAGGTGGCGTTCTACGTCGACACGCTGGAGTACCTGCGCCGCGGCGGTCGCATCGGCTCGGCATCGGCGCTGCTCGGGTCCGCGTTCGCGATCAAGCCGATCCTCACGTTGGTCGACGGGTCGATCCGGCCGCTCGAGCGGGTTCGGACGTCGAGCCGGGCGTTGGCGCGGCTCGCGGATCTGACGGCGACGGCGGCGTCGGACGTCGTGGCGGCCGGGGGTCAGGTCGACATCGCCATCCAACACCTGGACTCGGGGGCGCGAGCGGAGTCGCTGGCGGCGACGTTGCGAGAGCGGGTTCCCCAGGCGGGTCACGTCGTCGTGGCCGAGCTCGGGGCGGTGGTCGGAGTGCACGTGGGGCCGGGAACCCTGGCGGCCGTCGCCTCTCCGCGGCCGAGCTGATCCACATGCTCTGAGCGGTTCGTCCCGCGGTCCACACCTCGGCCGCTCGTGGTCGCTCGGCGACGGTGGGCCTTCCTACGGTCGCTCGTATGCGTCGCCACCCACCACGCGAGGTCGACCCCGAACGCCTGCGCACCCTGCTGGCGTCGGCGCGGGCCCGTCCGGATCCACCCCGGCGCCACGGCTGGATTCCGGAAGAGGAGCCGCCGGCCGCCGACATGAGCTGGCTGGACGAGTCGTCGGTCTGGGACGTCGGACCCGCTCTCCGGGAGGAGGACGACCTGATCCCGGATATCGAGCCGTCGGCCGGTGCGGCGCGCTCCGATGCCGACGAGCCGTCTGGT
>DATLQE010000231.1:0-3337 GCA_035535335.1 Lapillicoccus sp.
CATGACGAACTTCGGGGTGGACGTCACGATCGTCGAGTTCCTCGACCGGATGGTCCCGACCGAGGATGCGGAGGTGTCGAAGGAGCTGCTCCGGCAGTACAAGAAGCTCGGCGTCAAGGTCCTGCTGTCGACGGCGGTCAAAAACGTCGAGGACACCGGTTCCGGTGTGCGGGTGACCGTCGCGCCCGCCGCGGGAGGTGACGAGCAGGTGCTCGAGGCCGACAAGTTCCTCGCCGCGTTCGGGTTCGCGCCGCGCGTGGAGGGTTACGGGCTGGAGTCGGTCGGCGTCGCCCTGACCGACCGCGGGGCCATCGGAGTCGACGAACGGGGCCGGACCAACGTCGACGGGGTGTATGCGATCGGCGACGTCACCGGAAAGCTGATGCTCGCGCATACGGCCGAGGCCATGGGCGTCGTGGCGGCCGAGACCATCGCGGGTGCGGAGACCGTGGAGATCAACTTCGACATGATCCCGCGGGCGACGTTCTGCCAGCCGCAGATCGCGTCGTTCGGCTACACCGAGGAACAGGCCCGCGAGCGGGGTTACGACGTCAAGGTTGCGCAGTTCCCGTTCTCCGCCAACGGAAAGGCACGCGGCATGGCCGAGGGCGTCGGCTTCGTCAAGATCGTCGCCGACGCCAAGCACAACGAGATCGTGGGAGCCCACATGATCGGGCCCGAGGTCACCGAGCTCCTGCCTGCGCTCACCCTGGCTCAGCAGTGGGACCTCACCGCTGACGAGGTGGCGCGCAACGTCTTCGCGCACCCGACGCTGAGCGAGGCCATGAAGGAAGCGGTCGAGGGCATCGCGGGCCACATGATCAACCTCTGACAGGCCACACTGGGCGCCATGGCCTTCGACGTCGCCGGCGGTTCCTACCAGCGGTTCATGGGGCGGTTCTCCGAGACCCTGTCCGGGCCGTTCGCCGACTTCGCCGGAGTGACCGCGGGATCGGGTATGCGTGTCGTCGACGTCGGGTGTGGCCCGGGGGCGCTGACGTCGCTCCTCGTCGACCGGCTCGGCGCCCCGTCGGTGGCCGGTGTGGATCCGTCGGAGACCTTCCTGGAAGCGGTGTGGGAGCGGCTGCCCGGCGTCGACATCCGGGAGGCGCCCGCGGAGGCGCTGCCGTTCGACGACGACGCGTTCGACGCCGCGCTGGCCCAGCTCGTCGTCCACTTCATGCGCGATCCTGAGGCCGGTGTCGGCGAGATGGCGAGGGTGACCCGGCCCGGAGGCGTCGTGGCGGTATGCGTCTGGGACCACGCCGGAGGGCGGGGACCGCTGTCGCCGTTCTGGGCGGCGGTGAGCGAGGTCGACCCGGGCGCCCGCGACGAGGCGTCGCTCGTCGGATCGACCCACGGCCAGCTCGAGGCTCTGCTCGGCTCGTGCGGTCTGGATGATGTGGTCGGCGGCGAAGTGACGACGACGCGGTCGTACACGTCGTTCCAGGACTGGTGGGAGCCGTACACGCTAGGCGTCGGCCCGGCCGGCGACTACGTCCGGTCACTCGGCGACGCCACGCGGGACCGGGTGATCGCGGCCTGCCGGACCCGGATCGCGGACCGGCAGTTCACGCTGGACGCGACCGCCTGGGCGGCGCGAGGGAGGGTGCCGTCATGATCACGTCCGTCCACACGCTCGTCTACTCCGACGACCCCGCCGCCACCCGGGCCTTCTTCAAGGACGTCCTGCGCTGGCCCTTCGTGTCGGACGAGGCGTCCGGCGGCGACGGAGGCGACGACCCGTCGAACTGGCTGATCTTCCGGTCCGGGCGCAGCGAGCTCGGGGTGCATCCGACGTCCGGCGAGGGCTGGTCCACAACCCGGCATACGGAGCTGTCCCTGATGTGCGACGACATCGCGGCGACGGTGGCGGAGCTGCGTGACCGGGGAGCGGTGATCCACGGCGAGCCGGAGGACCGCGGCTTCGGCATCGCGGTGGACGTCGAGGTGCCAGGCGCCGACTCGATCATGGTCTACGAGCCCAAGCACCGGGTCGCATACGGACTCTGACCTGGACGGCGTTAGTGGCGAGAACGCCACGAACATCGACCCTAGTTCCGGAAAGCGGCGTCGTTTGTGGCGAAAATGCCCCAGTCTGCTCTCAGGCCGGCGAGCGATCAGGAAAGTAGCGCCGCCAGGTGTCACTGCGAAGGGTCACTCGACCGCCACGGGCGGACACCGCGTCGACCACTCGGTCGAGGGTCCGCCCGGGCGAGCGGTACACGTCGCTCGCGAGCACCACGACAAGTCGCCATCCGTCTGCCTCGAGCTCCTCACGCCGCTGCACGTCCCACCGCCACTGCTCCGTGGACTCGGCGTGCTGACGCCCGTCGTACTCGATCGCGATCTTCAGCTCCGGGTATGCCAGATCGAGCCGGTACCGCACCCGGCCGGTGAGCTCGTCGCGGACCGGCACGTTGACCACCGGCTCGGGGAGCCCAGCCAGCACGAGGAGCAGCCGGAGCCGGGTCTCCATAGCGGAGTCAACGCCGGCTCGGACGTAAGCGGCCGCCCGCCCGGCCGCCAGCGTCCCTGGACCGCCCAGCCGGCACGCCGCATCGACCAGGTCGCCTGGGGTGACCGGACCGGCGCGGACGAAGGCGTCACCGAGGACGACGACGTCGACGAGGCTGAGGTCGACCGCGAGGTCGTGGAACGTCTGGCCGGGTGACGTCAACGGCAAACCGTGCCGGCGCCCGGTCTCGACGCTGCGGCGCACGCGCGCGTCGATGCCGTTGACCCGCAGCCGCGTCCCAGGGGGCAGGGTGAGATGAACCTGCGGGGAGTCGGGGACCACACCGCCCCAGAGCAGCCCGGCCGTGTGACGGGCGACAACTGCCCCGGGTGGGGCGAGGCGAAGGGCCGCGCGAGCCCGCAGCTCCGTCGTGAGCGGCAGGGTGGTGGGCACGTAGGTGTCCCGGAACACCCGGCGGAACCGCGGACCGTTCAGCACACTGATGCTGAGACCGGCGGCGAGCGCCTCCGCCCGGGTGAACGGGACGGTCAGCTGGCTGGCGGGAGGCATCCCGAAACCATGCCGAACTCCGTGCGCGGCCAACCCAGGTTCTCCACAGGCATGCTCAGTGGAGAATTCGCCACGAACATTCGGTCGTCGAGGCGAGATGCCGTTGTACGTGGCGAAAACGCCACAACCGGCCCCCGGCCGTAGCGGGTCGAACGCGATTAGGGCCGAATCCACCCCGCTGATATCCTGGTAGGTGCCGTGTAACGGCCGCGGGTTCGAGAGCGCCCAGGGAAATCTGCCCTGGTGCACCGCGCAGCGAGACCATACGAAGGAGTCGGTGGCCCATGTCCTTGGACACAGCCGTCAAGA
>DATLQE010000232.1:0-2608 GCA_035535335.1 Lapillicoccus sp.
TGGGACGGGTCGATGCACGGCCCGAAACCTCGACCCGACTGGGTCATCACCGCGCTCGGGGCGGTCGACGCCGACCTCGGCGTCCTGAAGACCGGCAAGGAAGCCGACGTCCACCTCCTGCACCGCTGGGTTCCCGGCGACGCGAGGCAGGACATCGTCTTGGCCGCGAAGCGGTACCGCGGGCACGACCGACGGCTGTTCCACCGGGACGCGGGCTACCTCGAGGGGCGCCGGGTCCGGCGCAGTCGCGAGACCCGGGCCATGGGCCGCCGGACGCAGTTCGGCAAGGCGGTCATCGCCGGCCAGTGGGCGATGACGGAGTTCGACGTCCTGGGAAAGCTTTGGGCGATGGAGCTGCCGGTTCCGTATCCGGTGCAGCTGGAGGAGACCGAGATCCTCATGGAGTTCATCGGCACCGGTGAGGAGGCGGCTCCCCGGCTGGCTCAGACGCGGCCCGATCCGGCCTTGCTGCCCGAGCTGTTCGAGCAGCTGCGCGAGACGCTGACCCGCCTCGCCCTCCACGGCTGGACGCACGGCGACCTCTCGCCGTACAACGTCCTCCTCCACGAGGAGCGGCTCGTCGTCATCGACTGGCCCCAGATCGTCGACATCATCGGCAATCCACACGGCTTCGAGTTCCTCGAGCGCGACGTGCGGAACATGTGCGACTGGTTCGAGCGACGCGGGTATGCGGTCGACGCCGGCGAGCTGCTCGGGGACCTCGTGGCGGCGGCGACCTCACGCTGGTGACGCCCGCCCGCCCTCCTTTCCCACCAATGGTGCTACCGCACTCGGAATACCGTGCACTCGAGCACCATTGGTGGAGTGGTGGCGGATCACTGGCGCGCGGCGATCGCGTCGGCCAGGGCGAGGGTCCGCTCGGCGATGTCGACGTGAAGGCTCTCCACCAGCCGCCCGTCGAGGGTCGCCACGCCGCGGCCCTCGGCCCGGGCGGCCTCGAACGCCGTGATGGTCCGCCGCGCCGTTTCGACGTCCTCGTCGCTCGGAGCGAAGATCCGGTTCGCCGCCTCGGCCTGGCCGGGGTGGATCAGCGTCTTCCCGTCGAAGCCCAGCTCGCGGCCCTGCCGGCACTCCTCCTCGAACCCGGTCGCGTCGCGGACGTCGTTGTACACGCCGTCCAGCATGGCCACCCTCGCCGCCCGCGCGCCGAGGACGGCCAGCGACAGAGCCGTCAGAAGGGGCGCTCGTCCAGGCACGGGCAGGGTCCCGAGCTCCTTGACCATGTCGTTCGTCCCGAGGACGAATACCGTCAACCGCGGCGACGCCGACCCGATCTCCGCGCAGTCCAGGATCGCCCGCGGCGTCTCGATCATGACCCACAGCGCCGTCCGCTCAGGAGCGCCGGCCGCGTCCATGGCGGCCGCCAGCGACCGAACCTCCTGCGCGGTCCCGACCTTGGGCACGACGATGCCGTCCGGACCGGCAGCGCACGCGGCAGCGAGATCGTCCTCGTGCCACGGTGAACCCAGCCCGTTCACGCGGATGGTGAGCTCACGCGTACCGTATGCGCCGGAAACCACTGCCGCACAAGCCAGTTCGCGAGCCGCCCGCTTCGCGTCAACAGCGACGGCGTCCTCGAGGTCGAGGATCAGCGCGTCCACCGGCAGGGTCTTGGCCTTCTCCAGAGCGCGCTCGTTGGAGGCCGGTAGGTACAGAACCGACCGCCGGGGGCGGACCGAGCTCACGGGCGCGGCTCCGCCGCATACGCTTCGGCCAGCTCGGGGTCGAGCGCCGCGAGCTGCTCGGCGAGGTCGAGCAGGACCCGGCACTGCTTGAGGCTGGCGTCGTCCTCCATGCGCCCGTCGAGCATGACGGCACCCGTGCCGTCGCCCATCGCCGCGACGACACGGCGCGCGTGGGCGACGTCCTCGGCGGACGGGCTGAACACCTTCTTGGCGATGGCGATCTGGCTGGGGTGCAGCGACCACGCCCCGACGCAGCCGAGGAGGAAGGCAGCGCGGAACTGGTCCTCGCATCCCACCGGGTCGCCGATGTCGCCGAACGGCCCGTAGTACGGGTAGATCCTGGCGGCCGCGCACGCGTCGACCATTCTCGCGAGGGTGTAGTGCCACAGGTCCTGCTGGACGGTGGGCCGGGCCGCGGACGGGTCGTCCGGCGCAGGGTCGGCGCGCACCACGTAACCCGGGTGGCCGCCACCCACCCGGGTGGTCTTCATCCCGCGCGACGCGGCGAGATCGGCCGGACCGAGCGACAACCCCTGCATCCGTGGCGAAGCGGTGCAGATCTCCTCGACGTTGGCGACCCCGCGCGCCGTCTCCAGGATGGCGTGCAGGAGGATCGGCCGGGTGAGCCCCGCCTTGGCCTCGAGCTGGGCCAGCAGCCGGTCGACGTAGTGGATGTCCTCGGCGCCCTGGACCTTGGGAATCATGACGACGTCGAGCTTGGACCCGATGGCGGGAACGATCGTCGTCACGTCGTCGAGGAACCACGGCGAGTCGAGCGCGTTGAGCCGCGTCCAGAACTGCGTCGGCCCGAAGTCGACGTCCTGGCCCAGCCGGACCAGCCCCGCCCGGGCCGCCTCCTTGCGGTCGGCCTTGACCCCGTCCTCGAGGTTGCCGAGGAGCAC
>DATLQE010000233.1:0-6321 GCA_035535335.1 Lapillicoccus sp.
CGGCGCCCTGGTCCAGGACGTGAGCAACAGCTTCTCGGTGGGGCTGCTGCGCAGCCTCGAGGACGCGGCGCGCGAGCGCCAGTGCGTCGTCCTCGCGGCCAGCATCGACGAGGAGACCGACCGCGAACGGGCCCTGGTCGCGGACCTCGTCGCCCGCCGCGTCGACGGGCTCATCCTCATGCCGTCGACCCAGGACCAGTCCTACCTGGCCTCGGAGGTCCGCGCCGGGCTGCCGACCGTCTTCGTTGACCGTCCCCCACGAGGTATCGAGTGCGACAGCGTTCTCGTCGACAACCGGCGCGGTGCCAAGGAGGCGGTCGCGCACCTGCTCGGCTTCGGGCACACCCGGGTCGCCGTCCTCGTCGACCTCACCACGATCCCGACCGCCGCCGCCCGGCTGCGCGGCTTCGAGGCCGCGCTCAAGGCCGAGGGCCTCAAACCGGATCCCGCGCTGGTCGTGACCGGCCTGCGGACGACCGAGGAGGCCCAGCACGCCGTTACCGCGATGATGGGTCTGGACGATGCCCCGACGGCGATCTTCGCCTGCCGCAACATCCTCAGCATCGGCGCGATCCGGGCACTCCGCGAGCTCGGGCTCTCTCATGAGGTCGCCCTGGTGGGCTTCGACGACTTCCCGCTCGCCGATCTCATGACGCCGTCGCTGACCGTCATCCGACAGAACGTGCGGGAGATCGGGCGGCGCGCGGCTGAGCTGCTGTTCAGCCGGATCGAGGGCGACACCTCACCGCCGCGCCGAATCCTGTCGGTGCCGACGCTGGTCGTCCGCGGGTCTGGCGAGATCCCGCCCCCTCGCCGCTGATAGTCGGGGTCCCCGCGAAGTATCGGAGCGCAGCGGAGAACTTCGTGGGGTGGCCTCAGCGCTCGAGGTAGCCGGTGGCCATCGACTCGAGGCGGGCGATCCGCTCGGGCATCGGCGGGTGCGTTGAGAAGAGCTTCGAGACGTCCTGAGCCCGGAACGGGTTGGCGATCATCATGTGGCTGGCGTTGACGATCCGCTGCTGCGGCGCCAGTGGAGCCCGGGCCACGCCGCGCTCCAGCTTGCGCAGCGCCGACGCGAGGGCCAGCGGGTCGCCGGTGAGGGAGGCGCCGTCCTCGTCCGCGTCGTACTCGCGAGTGCGGCTGATGGCCAGCTGGATCACGGTGGCCGCGAACGGGGCGAGCAGCGAGAGCAGGAGCAGGGCGATGGGGTTCCCACGGTCCTCGTCGTCACCGCCACCGAACATGCTGGCGAACATCGCCATCTGGGCGATCGCGGTGATGACGCCGGCGATCGCCGCCGCCACCGAGCTGGTGAGGATGTCGCGGTTGTAGACGTGCTGCAGCTCGTGCCCGAGCACGCCCCGCAGCTCTCGCTCGTCGAGGAGCTGGAGGATGCCCTCGGTGCAGCAGACCGCGGCGTTCTGCGGGTTCCGGCCGGTGGCGAAGGCGTTGGGGGCCTCGGTCGGGGAGATGAAGAGCCGGGGCATTGGCTTGCCCGCCCTCGTAGACAGCTCACGGACGATGCGGTACATCACCGGCGCCTGCGCCTCGCTGACCGGGTAGGCGTGCATCGCCCGGATCGCGAGCTTGTCGCTGTTCCAGTAGCCGTAGAAGGTCGTGGCCAGGCCGATGAGCGCGAAGATCCAGAGAAACCGGCCGCCGGCGACCAGGGCGCCGATCCCGAGCAGGAGAGCCCAGATCGCGCCGAAGAGGGCCGCGGTCTTCAGGCCGTTGTAGTGGCGGTGCGAGGGGGGCATGTCAGCAAAACGTCAGGTTCTGCACAGGCGTTCCCGCCTCCGCCGTGGGTGGCCGACCTCACCCCAGGAGGCCGAGCAGCAGCTCTGGTTGCACTGACCCGAGGACCAGGACCGCGCTGCCGACCCCCAGGGCGACGAGGTGGCTGGGATGGGCCCGGACGCGGGTGCGCATCGGCGTGCCAGCCCTGGCGGTCCTGCCAGGAGAGCCGGCCGAGGACGTCATCTGGTCCGCCGGCTGCAGGAGGACCCGCACCCACCGGAGGTAGACGGCGACGCCGAGCACGGCGTTGGCCGCGGCCAGGACGGCGACGACCCACCAGCCCTCGGCCAGCACCGGCCGCAGTGCGACCACCTTGCCGATGAGGCCCAGCACGCCGGGCGGCAGCCCGGCGAGCGAGGTCAGGGCCAGCAGCAGTGCGCCGCCCGCCCATGGGTTGGTGCGGACCAGGCCCCGGTATGCGTCGAGGTCGCGGCCGCGCCGCGCGCCGATCGCGGTGACGGTCATCACCACGGCGGTGAAGGCCACGAGGGTGGCGACGACGTAGGTGAGCAGGTAGCCCGCCGCGGCACGGGAGCCGAACGAGGAGACTGAGAGCAGCGGGACGACGACCCACCCGGCCTGGGCCACGGTCGACCAGGCGAGCAGCCGGACGACGTCGTCCTGGCGGAGCGCCAAGAGGTTGCCGAGGGTCATGCTGGCGATCGCGAGGACCGCCACGGTGATGAGCGCGGACCGGCCGAGCTGGGTGACGGCCGTGATGACGACGAGCAGCGCCGCGAGCGCCGCGACCTTGGACACCGCGGCCAGGAACACCGTGACCGGGAGGGGCGAACCCGCATACGTGGTCGGCGTCCATGCGTGGAAGGGCACCAGCGACAGCTTGAACGCGATCCCGCCGAGGACGAGGACCACGGCGAGGGCCAGCAGGGCCCGCTGCGGCGTCGAGCCGGCGGCCAGGGCTGGGGCGGCAGCGATCACCGGTGAGCCGGTCGCGGCGAACCAGCAGGCGGCGCCGAGGGCGAGCATCGCGAAGGAGACCAGGGACGTGGTGATGAGCTGCACCGCCCCGGCGAGAGCGCGCCGGGTTCCCGGAAGTGCCGCAAGCGCGACCACGGGAAGGGTGGCGAGCTCGAGCGTGATCAGCCACGAGGCCAGGTCGCGGGCACCCGCGACACCCACCGCACCGCCGGTCGCCGCGAGCAGCAGTGAGACGGTGACCGCCGTGCGGCCCGTTTCGTCGGCACGCTCCGAGGGCCAGGCGAGCAGCAGGGTGATCGCGGCGGCGACAAGGGCGGCGAGCTGGAGGGTCGTGGTGAGGGCGGAGGCGCCGTAGAGACACGCGCCGCCGTCGGGCAGGCACAGAGTCCGCAGCTCGTCGCCGGTGGGGGCTCCCAGCGCCCCGAACGTCCCGAACATGCCGAGTACGAGCGAGATGAACGCGATGGCGTAGTGGACCCGTTGCCCCCGCGGGTCGAGGACGTCGACGACGAGGACGACGACGGAGCCCAGGAGCGGGGCGAGGGCGGGGAGAAGCGTGCCGACGTCGAAGGTGATCACCGTCCGCTCGCCTCCACGGTGACGAGGGTGGCCGACTCGGGTTCGGTCACGCCCAGCAGCGGCTTGGGCACCACTCCGAGCCCGAGCACGAGGGCGACGAGGGCGACGACGACGATCAGCTCGGCCCCCCGCGCGTCGTCCCGGCGGTTGCGGCGTTGGAGGGTGCCGGGTGCCGGTCCGGTCCAGTTCTGGTGGCCGGCCCAGACGAGGCGCAGCACGCGGAGCGAGTAGGCGGCGGCCAGCGACATGCCGACGACGCCGGCCACCGCACAGATCCGGTAGAGGGTCGGGTCGAGGTCCGCGGCCGGGTTCCACGCCGCATACACGGCGAGGAACTCGCCCCAGAACCCGACGAGACCCGGCAGGCCGAGGGCCGAGGCGAAACCGACGACGAGGGCGAACCCCATGCGGGGCGAGACGTCGCGGAGCGCGTCGCGGGCCACCGAGAGGTCGGCACTGCCCCACCGCTCCTTGAGCCCGCCCACCACGAAGAACAGCAGGGCCGAGACCAGCCCGTGGGCGACGTTGGCGAACAGCGCCGCCTGCATCCCGGTCGCCGTGCCGGACGCGAGCCCGAGGGCGACGAATCCCATGTGGGCCACGGAGCTGTAGGCCACCAGGCGCTTGAGATCGCGCTCCACCATGCAGGCCAGGCCCCCCCAGAGGATGCCGACCGCACCGCTCGCGGCGAGGTACGGCGAGACCGCCGAGAAGCCCTCTGGAACCGTGGGGATGGCCAGCCGGACGATGCCGTAGGTCCCCATCTTGAGCAGGACCGCGGCGAGCAGCACCGATCCAGCGGTGGGTGCGATGGTGTGCGCCGGCGGCAGCCAGGTGTGCAGCGGCCACAGCGGGACCTTGATGCCCAAGCCCACGACGAGCAGCACGGCGACAAGCACCTGCGTCGACGTGGACATCCCGGCGCCGTGCGCGGCGGCCAGTCGGCCGAGGTCGGACGTGCCGCTCTGGACGACGAGGACGAGGACGCCGAGCAACATCAGGGTCGAGCCGAGTGCGGTGAAGAGGACGAACCGGTTCGACGCGTCGGCGCGAGCACGCTCGGTGGCGTGCTCGTCGCCGAACCGGCTGATAAGCACCCACATCGGCACGAGGACGACCTCGAAGGCGACGAAGAAGAGGATCGCGTCGCGGGCGAAGAACGTGGCGAGCGCCCCGAACTCGACGAGGAGGAGACACGCGTAGTAGGTGGCCACCGTGTTGGTCGCGGACGCGCCCGCCCCGCGCACTCCGGCGGCTCGGCCTGGTTCGCGACGGCGGGCGTGGACGACGACGGCGACGCCGAGCCCGGCGGTCAGGAGAGCCAGGGGCACGGACACGCCGTCGACGGCGAAGTGCCAGCGCAGCCCCAGCGAGGAGACCCACGGAGCGTCCACGTCGGGCCGGAGCAGCACCGTGAGAAGGGTGAGGAGGAAGGTCACGACGCTGGCGAGGAGCGCCAGGCCACGCGCGGTCGTCGACGCATACCCGCGACCAGCGGCGAGCAACCACACGGCCGCGACGGCGGGAACGACGAGAGTGAGGGTCAGTGCCACACGGTCACCCCCGCCACGGCAACGAGGACGACGCCCAGGACGACCCCCAGCAGACCGGCGGAGGGCGCGGCACGGTGCGCCTTCTCGCCGGCCCGGCCGGCGATGCCGGTGAGGTAGGCGGTGCCGCGCGGGTAGGCGTCGACGACGTCGCGGTCGAGCCGGACAACCAGCCGGGCCAGCGCGGTGACCGCGCGGCCGACGGCGACGTAGACCGCGTCGAATCCGAAGCCGCGGTCGCTGAGGTCGGCTGCCGCCGGTCCGAGCCGAGCGGCGGGATCGTGTCCGGCCGCGCCCATGACCAGAACCGCCGCGAACGCCACTCCGATGGCGAGCAACGAGACCACCGCCATGATCAGGCCGATGCGGATCCCGAGGGGTATCAACAGCAGCCCACCCACCACGGTGAGGACGGCCAGAACCGACACGGTGAGCGCGGCGGCCATCGTGACCGGCCGCAGCTCATGCGCACCGGTGGCCGCCTCGTCGCCGGCCGGTGCGGCTTCCTCGGCGCTTTCGGCCTGACCCTCTTCCGCCTCCAGCTCGCCGAGGCCGCCCTCGCGCTCGGTGGTCAGCAGGAGCCAGGCGCGCGTGCAGTAGGCCGCCGTGAGCCCGACCGTGACCACGAGCGCGATAAGGAGGAACCACGCCAGCGCGGCGTCGGGACCGTCCAGCGACGCCTCGGCGGCGAAGAGGACGCCCTCCTTGGAGAAGAACCCGACCAGCGGCGGCAGCCCGGCGAGGGACGCCAGGCCGATGGCGAGCGACCAGTAGAGCGCGCCGCGGCCGCGGGCCCGTCCGCGCAGGGCGACGAACGCGGTGCCGCCGGCCAGGACCGACAGCCACCCGACCGCGAGGAAGAGCAGCGACTTGAACATCGCGTGCGAGAAGAGGTGGCCGAGAGCCAGGCCGGGTGCCTCGCCCGGAGCGAGGACGAAGGCGAGGGCGCTGGCCATCACCGCAATCTGGCTCAGCGTGGAGTACGCGAGCATCCGCTTGACGTCGGACTGCGCGAAGGCGAGCAGCGCGGCCCACACCATGGTGAGACCGGCGAGGACCCCCAGGACGACCCGGGACGTCTCGTCGACCGCGAACAACGGGTGCAGACGGGCGACGACGTACGTGCCGGCCGCGACCATGGTGGCGGCGTGGATCAGCGCGGAGGCCGGCGTCGGGCCCTCCATGGCGTCGGGCAGCCAGTCGTGGAAGGGGACGAGGCCGGACTTCCCGGCGATCCCGGAGAGCAACAGGACCAGGGCCGCCGTGAGCGCCGGGTTGCCGGTCACCAGGGCGGCCGTCGATGTCCCCGAACCACCGGTCCAGTGGGCGACGACTGTGCCGATCTCGGTGCTGCCCGCCCCGCCGGCGAGGATGACGATGCCGAGGACGAAGCCGATGTCGGCGACCCGCGTGACGAGGAAGGCCTTGTATGCGGCCCGCCGCGCCGACTCGCGGG
>DATLQE010000234.1:0-10684 GCA_035535335.1 Lapillicoccus sp.
ATGTTGAGGCCAGGACTGCCGACGTTGGTGGCGGCGGGCAGCATGGCGGAGGTGACGGTGCTCACTGGGCACTCCCTTCCACGCGCTCACGGAGCGCCTCGGCGGCGGGATCGAAGTGCCGGTCCGCCCAGCGGACGTAGATCACGGTGATGGCAAACGTCGAGACGAACTGGAGCAGCCCGAAGATGAGGCCGACGTTGATCTCACCGAAGACCTTGGTCGACATGAAGCCGACCGCGAACGATGAGAGCAGGACGTAGAGGAAGTACCACGCCATGAACAGCGCGGTCAGGGTGAAGACGAACCGTCGGAACCTGCGGCGCAGGTCGGTGAACTCGGTGGACCGCTGGACCTCCGCATACCGGGATCCGCTGTCCGACGTGGCGACCTCGCGGTCGAGAGCTTCGTTGCTCACGGTGACACCTCCGTGGGTGGGCAGGTGGTCAGTCAGGTGGGGCAGGACGCACGGGCGCGGGGCGCCACCCGTGGCTCGGCCAGCCTCGACCCTGCGGTATGCCTGGGGAAAGGAGGGCGCGCCCGGTGGGGAGAGGCGGCGCCCAGCGGGGTGCACGGCCGCGCCGAACGGCGTAGGGGGCGCGCCGAGCGGCTGCCCCGGTCGCGCGATCGCTGGGCAGGCCCTCGCGGCCCGTGGGACTACGGATTCGGGGCGCTCTCAGGACGGCGAGCATCGGACTGTGGAGGGTGGCGGCATCGACGCGAGAAAGGAACAGCCTGGACCGTCGCACGACCGAGTGGTTATCGGTCGGGTGACGCTGCGCCCGGTCGCCACCAGTCCGGGCGATGTGCGCTTCGACATTCTCGTCGGGAGGGAGTGTGCCGGCTGGCTCGAGCTCGCTGGCACACGGGAGGTCATGCGGCTGACCGGCGAGGTGTCAGAGGGGTTCCGTGGCCGTGGAGTGGCCACCGCTGCGGTCGGCGCCGCCTGTCGAATTGCCTACTCCACCATGGGAACGAGCGTTCTCGAGGCCTTCGTGCCGAACGGGCTCGGGGCGGCTCACCGGGTCCTCGAGGCCAACGGCTTCAGCGTTGCTGACCTTCGCGACGAACCGCTCCGGTTCGAGCTGGACCGGACGACCTGGTCGGGCTCCGCCGGCCCGTGAATTCGCGCCCGCCGGTGTGGGGTCTGGCGCAGCGGCGAACCTGGGAGCACGCTGGAGAAGGTGATCTACGGACGCGACGCAGAGCTTGCGCTGCTCCGAGACCTCGTGTCAGAAGCCCGAAGCGGGTCGAGCGCAGCGGTGCTGTTGGAGGGAGAGCCGGGCATCGGCAAGACCGCCCTCCTCGACATGGTGCGCGGCTCAGCCGACGGTATGCGGGTCTTGTCCGCCACGGGGGTCGAGGCGGAGGCGGACCTGCCGTTCGCCACCACCCATCAGCTGCTGCGGCCGGTCATCGGGTTGAGCGACTCGATCCCGGAACCCCAGGCGGACGCGCTGAGGGGGGCCCTGGGGTTGGCGGACGCGACGGAACACGACCGGTTCCTGGTGGCGGCGGCGGTGCTGTCGATACTCGGGGAGGCGGCCCGTGAGCGCGGTCTGGTGTGTCTGGTCGACGATGCCCAGTGGATCGACGACGCCTCGGCGGACGCTCTGGTGTTCGCCGCGAGACGGATGAGCGGCGAGCGCGTCCTCATGGTGACGGCGGCCCGGCCAGGGTCGTCGACCGACCGCTGGGCGCCGCTTCGGCGACGGATCGGGCTCACCGGCTTGACCGCACCGGAAGCCGTCGCGCTGGTCGGCGCCCATGCCTCTGCTGCGCCGAGCGGGTCCGTCGGGTCCCGACTCGTCGAGGCGACTCAGGGGAATCCCCTCGCGCTGGTCGAGCTCGCCGGCCTGCTGACGGCCGAACAGCTCGCCGGAAGCACCCCGTTGCCGGATCCGCTCCCGCTGACGGCGGGCCTGGAGCACGCCTTCCTCCAACAGGTACGCCGGCTGCCCAGTGATGTGCAGATCCTCCTGCTCGTGACCGCCTTGGAGAGCACCGGTCGCCTGGACACCGTCCTGGCTGCGGCCCGACTGCTCGACGTCGACGAGGCCGCACTTCACGAGGCCGAGTCCTCCTCGCTGCTCGACGTCGACGGGACGGAGGTGCGGCTGCGGCATCCGTTGGTCCGGTCGACGATCGTCGCCGGAAGCAGCTCCACCCAGCGCCGCCGGGTCCACCTGATGCTGTCGGAGGTGCTCGCTCCGCATGATGCGGACCGGTCGGCGTGGCACCGGGCCGCGGCCACCCTGGGCCTGGACGAGGCGATCGCGGCCCAGCTGGAGGACGCGGCGGTGCGCGCGCTGTCGCGAAGCGCGCAGTCCGCCGCAGCCGCCGCATACGAGCGGGCCGCCGAGCTCACGCCAACACCGGCGGACCGGGGCCGACGTCTGCTGGCCGCCGCCCGTGCCTCATGGCTCGGCGCCCGACCGGACCGGGCGATCGCCGCGGTCACGGCGGCCCGGGCGCTGCTGCACGATCCCGTGCAGCAGGCGGAGCTGGCGCGCCTGCACGGCATCATCGAGTGGCAGCGGGGCATCTGCACGGACGCCTCGGCGCTTCTGCTCGACGGAGCGCAGATCGCCGCCACTGCAGGCGAAGCGAAGCTGGCTCTGACGATGCTCGTCGAAGCCGGCCAAGCGGCCGGGTACGCCGGCGACATGGAGACGCTGCAGGTCGCCGGACGGCTCGCGAACGACATCGAACCGGCCGGCGAGCCCTCCGCGGTCTTCGCCAAGGACCTTGCGGAGGGGTTCTCGGAGATGGTGGCCGGCAACGGCGTACACGGAGCCACCCTCTTGCGCCGCGCGCTGGACTGGGCCGACACGACCCACGATTCGGCGCATCTCATCCTGGCGTCGTCGGCCGCGTTCTGGCTGGGCGACAGCGGCGCCGCCAGCCGGCTGGCCGACCGCGCTGTCCGCACCGCGCGGGTCGCCGACCTGGTCGGCAGCCTGCCCCACGCCCTGGAGTACTACTCACTGGCCGAGCGGCTTCTCGGCCACTACGAGATCGCCGCGGCCTCAGCGTCGGAGGGCCTGGATCTGGCTCGGGACACCGGCCAGCTGTGTTCCGTCGTCCAGCACCTGTCCACGTTGGCCATGGTCAGTGCCGTCAGGGGAGAGGCGGCGGACTGCGAGCAGCTCGCCGAGGAGTGCCTCGCGCTTGCGGCGCCTCGGCGCCTGCTCATCTCCACGTATTACGCGCAGCACGCGCAAGCACTGTCTGCGCTGTTCCGGGGCGAGTATGCCGAGGCGCTGCGACGCCTGCTCGAGCTCAAAGAGCTCCCCACCTTCGACTGGTATGCCGTCCCCGACCTGGTCGAGGCGGCCCACCGGTGCGGCCAGCCGGACACGGCCCGCGAGGCGATCTCGTGGATGGAGCCCTGGGTGACCGGCGCGTCGTCTCCCGGGGCCACCGCCCTGCTGCTGCGGTGTCGAGCGATCACCAGCGCTGACGACGAGGCCGGCCCCCTCTTCGAGGCGGCCGCCATGGACCATCCTGACGCGATGGCCCTTGAGCGTGGACGCACCCAGCTGCTCTACGGCGAGTGGCTGCGTCGGAAGCGGCGAAAGTCGGAGGCGCGCGGGCGACTGCACTCCGCGCTCGCACTCTTCCGGAGCATCGGCGCCGAACCGTTGGCCACGCGAGCGCGGGCCGAGCTGAGAGCGGCCGGCGAGACGGACCCGCGCGCATACGGGTCCCCGATGCCGACGCTGACCGCCCAGGAGCTGCAGGTCGCGCTGCTGGTGGCTCAGGGGGCGTCGAACCGTGAGGTGGCCACCCGCCTGTTCATCAGCCCCAGAACCGTCGAGTACCACCTCTACAAGATCTACCCGAAGCTGGGCGTCGTCTCCCGCACCGACCTTGTTCGGCACATGGCCACGACAGGGCTGCAGCGGACGGAGTGAACCCGTAGTTCTACGGATTCGGGGTCAGAAGGGGCCTTCTAGCGTCGATTCATGACCCGACGCATCGTGCTCAGCGTTCTTGCCGCCGTCCTGATCGTCATCGGTGGGCTCGCGGCGCTCAGTGGCGCCGCCATCATGCTGCTGTTCCGCTCGGATGGCCGAGTGGAGTCCGGGGTGGAACGGATCACCACTCCGACCCAGGCCCTGGTGAGCAGGACCGGTGACGTCACCGGGGTGAGTGCCGCTCCCACGTGGCTAGGCCGCCCCACGATGAGCGTCACCCTGACCGACCCGCCGGGAGCCGCGGCGACCTTCGTCGGGGTAGGGCCGGCCGCTGCCGTCGACGCCTACCTGGCCAACGTCCCCCACGATGTCGTGACCGATGTCGAAGTCACGCCGTTCATCCTCCAGACGGCACGGCAAGCCGGGACCCGGACGCCGGCTCCCCCTGGTGAGCAGACCTTCTGGGTCGCCAAGGGGACGCAGAACGGAACCACGACCAACCTGTCGTGGCAGGCGCAGGACGGCGAGTACCGAGTGGTCATCATGAACGCCTCGGCTGCGGCCGGAGTCGACACGAATGCCCGCTTCGGTGTTGCGGTACCGGGCCTGGGCAACGTGGGTCTCCTGGTGCTCATCATCGGCCTGGTCCTCCTCGCGGTCGGCGTTGTGCTGCTGGTGGTCGCCATCGCGATGCGCTCACGCCCGGACGCTCCGCCGGGAGCGGGTTCAGCGGCCGCACCCTCGAGCGCGCCCGCCGCCGGGCCAGGTCGCGATCCCGCTCGCGTTGACCAGGCCGGCCAATGAGTGGGCGACAGACGAAGGTTCGCCCGGGCCGTCATTTCGGATGGTGGGTCGATGGGCACTACGCCTCTGGCCGGCGGTTCATGCTGACCTGGTGGCCGGCGGAGAGCATGGCGCGAACGGTCGCCCGGTGGTTCGACGGGCCTGCCGAGCCGGGCCCGGACGTGACGTCGCCGAATCGGGGGGTCAGCTGACGCTCGTCGGCACGAACCTTGTGGCCCGCTGTCTCGGGTCGCCAACGTCGGCGTAAGCCGTCGAGATGCGTGGCCAGCCGTCGATCCATTCCCATCCTTTGGCCGGCGGGTGCGCAACTGAGCGGCGCCGATCACGCGTCGTAGACGGCCTCGGCGACCTGCTGCGGAAACGCGCTACCGGTGCATCCCTCGACGGCGGTATTGCTGAGCATCACGACGGAGATGTCGGCCGCTGGGTCGATGAACCAGGCGTTCCCCCACACGCCACCCCACCGGAGAGTCCCCGCGTGCGACGGCCACCGAGCACGCGCAGCGTCGGTCAAGACGCCCGAGAGCAAGCCGAACCCCCACCCAGGCTCGTCCGGCTCGCGCATGGCCCCGACGTGGTTCGCCGACGCCATCGCCACGGTGCCGCGACCAAGGATGGGCGGACCTCCGCGACGAATGGTCTCCAGGAACGTCATGAAGTCCTCCGCGGTGCCGACCATTCCCGCTCCCGCCGATTGGAACGAGCGCTCATCGAATGCCCGCGCCGGGGAGAAGGTGAGATCCTGCACGACGCAGGGCTCCGTCATCCGGACCGCTCGGGGTGCGCCGTCGGCATACGGCACGGCCAACCGGGCCGGGTCTCGAACGGTGAAGGCCGTATCCCGCATCCCGAGAGGGCCCGTGACGTGTTCGCCGATCGCGTCAGCCAGTGACCCGCCGACCACGACGCCGAGGATCGCGCCGAGGACATCGGTCGCGAACCCGTAGCGCCATGCCGAACCAGGGACGAAGTGGAGTGGGACGGATGCGATGCGCTCCAGGTTCTCCGCAAGGCTCAGGCCGGGCCGATCCAGTCCAGTCGAAACGTCGGCCGCCCGATAGGGGTCTCCCCGCAGCATGGTGGGATATCCGAAGCCGGCCGTGTGGGTCAGGAGATGCCGCACCAGGATCTCCGGCGCCGTCCCGTCGACCAACCGTGGCCGGAAGTCGGGCAGGAACGTCGTGATGGAGTCGTCGAGGGCCAGCCGGCCCCGCTCCACCAATGCCAATGCCGTTGCGGCCGCCATCGGCTTCGTCAGCGAGGCCAGGCGGAAGAGCGTGTCGATCGACGTCGAAGAGCCCGCCTCACGGTCCGCATGACCGGCGGCGCGGGCGTAGGCCGGCTCACCGTCCTGGGAGACGAGCACGACCGTCCCGACGATTCGACCGTCGCCCACCGCTGCATCAATGACGGCGTCGATTCGGCGCGCGAGAGGCTTCCGACACGGCATGGGGACCCTCCAGACTGCGCCGGCGTGGTCGTTCGAAGCGCTCGCTCAGTCTCGTCGCGGAAGGTCGTTGTAGGCGGGATCGTGGCTCGCCACCTTGCGGGCGCCAACGAGGTGGCCGCCGAGATAGGCGCCGACACTCGACACCCCGGCACCGGCAACGGCCAGCCCCGCGCCGGCGTGGTGCCGGCCCCGCCGACGGGCGAACCAGGACGCCGTGTAGAGCCCGAGGGCGACGCCGTTGGTGACGGCGTGGACCAGGCCCACCCGCTTGTCGCGCGGCTCCGCAGCCGACCACTCAGCCCATCCGGTCCAGAACGTCGGACCCGCGGCGACGAGTCCGGCGCCGACCAGCTTCTGGGCGGAGGCGGCGGAGTCACGTCCTCCGAGAAGGTCAAGCAGGGTGGCGGAGGTCCAGGTGCCGAGCACGACGTCGGTGAGCATGGGGTGTACCGCGTGGCCGAGCCACTGCCCACGCAGCACCGCGGAACGCCTTCCCGTACCGAAGATGGCTCGGATCTTCGGCGCCAACGCCTGCACTGGCTGATCGAGAGCCACCGCCTGCTCGAGCCGCAGCGTCAGGCGCACGATCATCGAGGGCCGTTCGATGGTGTTCATTCGCTTCTCCTCGCCAAGGGTGGGTACGTCGATCCATTCCCGGATTCGCGCTCTCGTCCAGCGTACGGACGCGTTTCGGCCGCTCCAGAACCGGCTCACTCGGCGGGCGGCATCCGCGTCGCGGAACGCAGGTTCTCGGGAACGTGCAGCCGGACCAGGGTGCGCGCCGTCCCCAGCGGGACGGAGCCTGGGGTCGCATACGAGACGATCACCGCGACGAGAAAGGCGGTCGGCACCGTCCAGGCCGCCGGCTGCGCGAGAAGCGCCCCGGGCCAGCCGCCGCCGACCGCGCCGGGACCGGCGAGGACGGTGATCGTCGTGGCGGTCAGGGCCAGGACGCCACCGGTCACCAGCCCGGAGGTCGCTCCGGCCACCGATAGGCGGCGCCACCAGACTCCGAGGACGAGCACGGGGCAGAACGTCGACGCGGCAACGGCGAACGCCAGCCCGACGGTGTCGGCGAGACTGGTGTTGACCGCGAGCCAGCTGGCCGCGTACGGGACAGCGACGGCGACCACCGCCGCCAGCCGGAAAGTGCGGATCCGCGGGACGTCACCACCGGCGCGGCGCCCGATGGTCCGGGCCAGGAAGTCCTGGTCGACGACGCCGGCGACCGAGATGGTCAGACCAGAGGCGGTCGAAAGGAAGGCGGCGAACGCGCCCCCCGCGAGGATGGCCGAGAGCACCGTCCCGAGCGTGCCCGGGGCGACGATCGACGGCAGCAGCAGCGTGACGGAGTCCGACCGGCTGCCGACCGGCAAGGTCGGCAGGTACACCCGGCCGAGGACGCCGTAGACGGGTGTGAAGAGGTAGAAGAGTCCCAACAGGCCGACGACGACGAGCGTGGTCCGCCGGGCGGCCCGGCCGTCGGGATTGGTGTAGAAGCGAACGAGCACGTGCGGCAGGCCCATCGTGCCGAAGCAGAGCGCGAGGATGGTCGAATACGTCGCGTAGACAGGATGTTCGCGTCCGCCGAACCCGCTGAGCGCCTCCGCCCAGTCAGCACCGCTGGCACTCGCGACCTCCGGACCCGGCGCGCCGCTCTGCCACCACAGCGCGAGCAGGACGAACGCGGGAACCGAGATCGCGGTGAGCTTGAGCCAGTACTGCATGGCCTGCACGAGCGTGATCGAACGCATGCCTCCGGCGGTCACGTTGGCCAGCACGACGACCGCCACGATGAGACTCCCCAGCGCCGGCGGTGCGCCCGTCACGGTGCTCAGCGCGATGCCCGCGCCCTGGAACTGCGGCAGGAGGTAGAGCCACCCGATCCCGACGACGAGCAACGACGCCAGGGTGCGCACCCGTCGCGACTCGAGGCGCGCCTCGGCGAAGTCCGGGAGGGTGTATGCGCCGGAGCGCCGTAGCGGAGCGGCGACGAGAACCAGCAGGATGACGTAGCCGACGGTGTACCCGACGGGGAACCACAGCATGTCGGCGCCCAACGCATACACGAGCCCGGCGATCCCCAGGAACGACGCGGCCGACAGGTACTCACCGCCGATCGCTGACGCGTTCCAGGCGGCGCTGACGCTGCGGCCGGCGACGTAGAAGTCGCTCGTCGTCCGGGAGATCCGCAGACCGACCGCCCCCGCGGCAAGCGTCACGGCGCAGACCAGCGCGATGGCGAGGACGCCAGCCTGGGCGATGGTCACTGCTGCCTCATGAGCTCGG
The DNA here is from genome assembly GCA_035535335.1 of Lapillicoccus sp. Lineage (GTDB taxonomy): Bacteria > Actinomycetota > Actinomycetes > Actinomycetales > Dermatophilaceae > Lapillicoccus. The sequence goes on from DATLQE010000234.1 coordinate 8,461, forward strand.
AGAACTCCCGCTCGATCCGTTCGGCCTGGTGCACATAGATGCGGGCGGCGACGAAGACGACGGGGTAGATGAGGACGCCGACGGCCAGCCAGGGCAACGGAATCGAACCGACCCGGACATCGCGGGTGGCCGGCGCGAGAACGAACAGGGTGGGAAGGCCGAGAACCACGACGGAGATGCCGAGCAGGATGGCGAGCGAGAGCCGCAGCTGCGCACGGAGGAGTGCGGACAGGTACACCTCACCGAGTCCGGTCTGCTCCTCGAGCTCCTGCGCCGGAGGTCTCCGCTCACTGGGCCGGCGCGCCTCCCGCCGCGGGGACGTGATTCGCACCCGGCGCGGCGGCCCGGAGGAGTGTGCGGTGCTCACCGGTGCGCGGGGCGCAGCAGTCGGTCGCGCAGGTCTCGAGTATGCCGTCGGCTGACCTGGAGCTCGACGTCACCGACGCGCACGACGGCTCGGCCGGCATCGCTGGACACCTCGGTCACGTGCGGGAGAGACACGAGAGTGGATCGGTGGATGCGAACGAATCCTTTGTCGCCCCAACGCTCTTCGAGCGCATTGAGGGATACGCGTACGAGGTGCGACCCGGTTGCGGTGTGCATGCGGGCATAGTCGCCGTGCGCACTCGCATAGAGGATCTGGCTGCGCTGGATGAACCGAGTGACGCCGCCGAGCTCGACCGGGATGGTCTCGTCCTCCGGCGGGGTGGGACTCGGGGTGTCGTCGGTCCGCTTGGCGACGACCCGGCGAACCGCCTCGCCGAGCCGTTCCGCCCGGATCGGCTTCATGACGTAGTCGGTGGCCTGCAGCTCGAACGCGTCGACCGCGTGTTCCTCGTAAGCCGTGACGAAGACGACCTGGGGGCGGTCGGCGAACCGGGCCAACACCTTCGCGAGGTCGAGGCCGTCGAGGCCGGGCATCGAGATGTCGCAGAAGACGACGTCGACCGGGTGCTCCTCGAGGGCGCGGAAGGCCTCTGTCCCGGAGGAGGCCGTGTGCAGCTGGCCGATCCGTGGATCCTGGCGGAGCAGAAAGGTGAGCTCCGCCAGGGTCGGCGCCTCGTCGTCGACGACCAGCACGCGGAGCGGCGCGTCGGCAGACGGCGACGTCGCGGGCATACCACCGAGGATAGGTCGTGTTCGGAAGCGCAGCCCCGGCCTCCGGCTACGGCTCGGCGCGGACGCCTGGGGCGTACTTGGGCACCCGGAACGTCACCTTGGTGCCCGCCCCTGGGGCGGTCTCGACGACCAGCCCGTGGCGGTCGCCGAACGTCTGCCTCAGCCGCGCGTCGACGTTGCCGAGGCCCAGGCTGTCGGCCTCGCTCTCACCGGCGAGCACCGCGCGGATGGTGTCGGGGTCGCCGCCGACGCCGTCGTCCTCGATGGAGATCTCCGCCTCGGCGCCGTGGTCGGCGGCGGTGATCGTCACGTGCCCGACTCCGGTCTTTCGTTCCAGCCCGTGGCGAACCGCGTTCTCCACCAACGGTTGCACGGCGAGGAAGGGCACGGCGACGGGGAGTACCTCGGGGGCGATGGTGAGGGACACGACGAGCCGGTCGCCGAACCGGGCCTTCTCGAGGACGAGGTAGCGCTCGATGTTGCGCAGCTCGTCGCGGAGCGTGGTGTACGCGCCGCCGCGACGGAACGCATACCGCGTGAAGTCCGCGAACTCGAGAAGCAGCTCGCGCGCCCGGTCCGGGTCGGTGCGCGTGAAGGAGGCGATGGCGCCGAGGCAGTTGTAGACGAAGTGCGGTGAGATCTGCGCGCGCAGGGCTCGCAGCTCAGCCTCCATGAGGCGGGTGCGCTGTCGTTCGAGCTCGGCCAGCTCGACCTGCGTGGAGATCCAGCGGGCCAGCTCCTCCGTCGCGCGGACCAGTCCCGTGGAGACGCTCGGCCCGTATGCGGCGAGGGCGGCCACGACCTGCTCGTCGGCGACGATCGGGGCGAGAACGCCGGAGCGGATGGGGCAGTCGGGGTCGTCGCAGAAGACGGTGCGCTCGTCGAGGACGACGGTCGTGCCCGAGGTGAGGACGGGCTGCGCCTGAGTGTGTACTCCCTGGCGGTGGTGGGACCCGATGCCGTCCCAGGCGAGGACCGCGTGGGGATCGGTGATGGCGATGGCTCGGCTGCCGAGCATGGAGCGCAGCTGACGGGTGGCTTTCTGGGCGCCCTCGGGGGTGAGGCCGTCGCGGAGGAAGCGGGTGGCGAGAGCGGCGCGGTGCAG
>DATLQE010000235.1:0-8241 GCA_035535335.1 Lapillicoccus sp.
CCCGGGTTCAGGTGGAGGACCGGCTTGGACGAGGCCCGCGTCATCTCCCGCCGGTTGGCCAGCGACTCCATCGCCGAGCCGCCCATCCGCCGCCCCTGCCGGGCCGCGTCCACGGCCGACTCCAGCCGCTCCCACTCGACCAGCTCGGGCGGGATCTCGTCGAGGAACCGGGAGGCCGGGTGGTACTGCGGCGCGCCCCACGCCGACCGCACGGCCGCCCGGGACAGGTACAGCCGCTCCCGCGCGCGGGTGATGCCGACGTAGGCCAGCCGGCGCTCCTCCTCCAGCTCCAGCGGCTCCGACAGGGCCCGCATGTGGGGGAAGGTGCCGTCCTCCATACCCGACAGGAAGACGACGGGGAACTCCAGGCCCTTGGCCGTGTGCAGCGTCATCAGGGTGACGACGCCGGCGTCGGCCCCGGGCGCCTCGGGCGGGAGATCGTCGGCGTCGGCCACGAGGGACACCCGCTCGAGGAAGTCCTCCAGGGAGATGACCTCGCCGGTCTCGATGCGCTCCTCGTCGAACTCGCGTGCGACCTCGACGAGCTCGGCGAGGTTCTCGATCCGGGTCTCGTCCTGCGGGTCGGAGCTGGCCCGCAGCTCGCGCAAGTAGCCGCTCTGCTCGACGACCGCCTCCAGCAGCCCCGCAACCCCGGTCCCGCTCTCCCAGACCTGACGCAGCGACTCGAGCAGGCCGGTGAAGACCTCGATGGCCGCCACCGACCGCGTCACGATGCCGGGAGCGTCGGCCGCCCGGCCGAGGGCCGCGACGAAGGGTATGCGCTCGCGCTCGGCCAGCTGGGCCACACACGCCTCGGCCCGCTCGCCGATCCCTCGCTTCGGCACGTTGATGATCCGGCGCAGGTTGACCGTGTCGGCCGGGTTGGAGACGACGCGCAGGTACGCGAGCGCGTCCTTGATCTCCTTGCGCTCGTAGAACCGCGTCCCACCGACGACCTTGTAGGGCAGGCCGACCCGCACCAGGACCTCCTCGAACGCCCGGGACTGGGCGTTGGTGCGGTAGAAGATCGCGACGTCCTTGGGGCGGACGCCCGCGGTGTCCTGCAGGTGGTCGATCTGCTTGGCGACGAATGCCGCCTCGTCGTGCTCGCTGTCGGCGACGTAGCCGACGATCTTCACGCCGTCGCCGGAGTCGGTCCAGAGGTTCTTGGCCCGGCGCTTCTCGTTGCGCGCGATGACCGCGTTGGCGGCGCGGAGGATGGTCTGCGTCGAGCGGTAGTTCTGCTCGAGGAGGATGGTCCGCGCGTGGGGGTAGTCCTGCTCGAACTCGACGATGTTGCGGATCGTCGCGCCCCGGAACGCGTAGATGGACTGGTCGGCGTCGCCGACCACCGCCAGCTCTCCCGGAGGCACCGCGTGCGGCGGCGCGTCGGACGGGAGGTCCGGCCCGACCAGCTCCTTGACCAGCTGGTACTGCGCGACGTTGGTGTCCTGGTACTCGTCGACGAGGATGTGCCGGAACCGCCGCCGGTAGTGCTCGGCCGCGTCGGGGAACGCCTGCAGCAGGTGGACGGTCGACATGATGAGGTCGTCGAAGTCCAGCGCGTTGGCCTGCCGAAGGCGGCGCTGGTAGGTCGTGTAGGCCTCGCTGACCTTCCGCTCGTGGTGGCTGGACCCGCTGTCGTCGGGCAGGACCCGCGACGCATACGTCTCCTCGTCGACGAGCTCGTTCTTGAGGTTGCTCACCGCGTGGGAGAACGAGCGGGGTTGGTACCGCTTGGGATCGAGGTCGAGATCGCGCAGCACCAAGGTCATGAGGCGCTGGCTGTCGGCCGCGTCGTAGATGGAGAACGTCGACTTCAGCCCCAGCCGCGCGGCTTCGCGGCGCAGGATCCGCACGCAGGCCGAGTGGAAGGTCATGACCCACATCGCCTTGGCCCGGGGGCCGACGAGGTCGGCGACCCGCGTCTTCATCTCGCCGGCGGCCTTGTTGGTGAAGGTGATCGCGAGGATCTGGCCGGGTTGCACGTGGCGCGCGGACAGGAGGTAGGCGACCCGGTGGGTGAGGACGCGGGTCTTGCCCGACCCCGCTCCGGCGACGATGAGCAGGGGCGGTCCCTGGTGGACGACCGCCTCCCGCTGCTGCGGGTTGAGGCCGGCGAGGAGCTCGTCGGGATCGTGCAGGCGGCCGTCGGCGTCGGTCGGCCGGCCCGGGCCGCCGGCGGTCTCGGAGCCGGCGTCGGCCGTGGCCCACAACGGGATTCCCCGCTCGTCGACGTCACCGCCGGGGACGGGGCGCGGCAGGTCGAGGTCGTCGAAGAGGGTGCTCGGCTCGGAGGTCATCGCGCCGTCCAGCCTACGTCGGCGACGCGACAGAGCCGGGACCCGCACCCGGTCTGAAGACGGGATTCAGGCGGCCAGGGGGAGGCCCGCCTCGCGCCAGGCCCGCAGACCGCCCACCACCGCCGTCGCCCTCGTCAGCCCGAGCCGGACCAGGGTCGCGGCGGCGGGCGACGACGCATACCCCTCCTGGTCGAGCACCAGGACGCGCGTCTCGTCGGTGACCCACGGGAATCGCACGGTGCTGCGCGGGTGGAACCGGCGCTCGAGGAGGGCGGCGTCGACGACCACGGGACCGAGCGCGGGGTCGATCTCGCCGTCGACCCGCCGCTCGGACGCCGAGCGGATGTCGACCAACACGGCCCGCCCGTACAGCAGGAGCTGGTATGCGGCGCGCGCGGACATCGCCCATCGCCCGGCTGCCGACGGGGCCCGAGTCGCGGACGAGAACTGGCTCGTCTCCCGGTCGATGGCGGCCGCGCGGTCGGCGGCAGTCAGGGTCGCAGTGGGGGTCATGGAAACCTCACGGGGTAGGCCGGGTGACCGGCGGTGTCGGTCACGAGGAGGGCACGGCCGCGACGGTGATACGTCACGCCGGCTGGCGGAGCTCGGACGGAGCAGTGCGAGGCGTCGAGGCCGTCCGGCGCATCTGCCGGACGAGCCAGCGGGCATCCCGGGCGAGACCCTGGATGGTCTCGGAGGCCACCGCGTACTGGAAGAACAGGCCGAGGAAGTACAGGCCCGGCTCCTCGGCGACCCCGCGGTCGTGTCGCGGCAGCCCGTCCTCGCCGGGCCGGAGCGGCAGGTCGAGGAAGGAGTGGTCGGGGGCGGAACCGGTGCACCAGACGACCGTGCCGACCTCCGGGCGCACGCCGTCCGCGCTCACGGGACGGCCGTCGACCACGGCCTCGATCCGCCCGATCCGGGTGATCCCCGCGGCGTCGAGGTCGGCAAGCTTGTTCCGCACCAGGTTGACGCCGTGTCCCAGCTGGGCCTTGCGCACCTTGCGTCCGGGCGGGGTCCGCAGGGTCAGGACGTGCCGGAACACGAACATCACCAACGGGACGACGGGCCGACCGCTCGGCGAGTCGATGTCGAACGGCACCTGCCCGGGGTGGCGGCCGGCGATCCAGGTCTGGTGCCCGGCCGCCGCGGCGTCCAGGGCGATGTCGGTGCCGGAGTTCCCGGCACCGACGACGAGGACACCACCCGGAGCGAACTGTCCGGGATTGCGGTAGTCGATCGAGGTCAGCTGCCGGACGGCCGGGTCCACCTCGGCCGCGAGAGCCGGGACCCGCGGCACCCGATGCATACCGGCAGCCACGACCACCCGGTCGGCGGTGTAGTCGCCGCGGGAGGTCTCGACGAGGAAGCCGCCGCCGTCGGACCGGCTAACCCGCCGCACGGCGGTGCCGGTGTGGACCGGCAGGTCGAACCGCAGGGCGTAGGCCTCGAGGTAGTCCGCCATCTCGTCGCGAGTGGGGAAGGCCCCGGCCGGTGAGATGCGCCAACCCGGGAGGCTTGCGTACCGCGGCGGGCTGAAGAGCCGCAAGGAGTCGTAGCGCTGCCGCCACGAGTCCCCCACCCTGGCGTCCGCCTCGAGGATCGCGAAGTCCTCCTCCGCCTCGCGCAGGTAGTACCCCATGACGAGTCCGGCCTGTCCCCCGCCGATCACCAGGGTGTCCACTCGATTCCGTAGCGCTCGCATGTCCCGCCTCCTTGCCGATGTCGTTCGCGTTGTCAGCGACGGTAGGAAGTCAGGGGACGGCGGCGCGTCGGGCAGACCACCCAAACGAGTGCGGAGGGCGTGGGTATTTCTGTGTAGCCGCCGACCCGAGCGGACTCTCAGACCAGGCCGTGCTCGTAGGCATACGAGGTGGCCGCCGCGCGGCTCGCCACCCCGATCTTGGCGAAGATGTTGCTCACGTGCCGGGCCACCGTCTTCTCGGACAGGAAGAGGCGTCGGGCCATCGCGCGGTTCGTCGCACCGGTGGCCAGCAGCCGGAGAACCTCGCTCTCTCGCGGGCTGAGCGGCCCGGACGCCGCCGCCTGGGCGGCGGCGAGATCGCCGGCCGCTCCGAGCACCTCCAGGGCCCGGTGCGCGGCGTCCAGCTCCATCCGGGCGGCGTCCTCGTCTCCGAGAGCGCGGCAGGCGTCGGCCACGAGGAGCCTGGTACGAGCCGCCTCGTAGGGCGCCTCGACCTGTTGCCACAGCGACCAGGCGCGGCGCAGCCGGGGCAGGGCGTCGGTCGCCTGGCCCTCCGCCAACAGCACCGACCCACAGGCGTGCTCGGCGACCCCTTGCAGGTACACAGGCCCCGAGGGATCCGCATAGCGTTGGATCTCGGTCATGGCCGAGCGCGCGGCGGGGAGGTCCTTGCACGTCAGGGCGACCTCCACCCGGGCGGCCAGGACTAGGGGCCTGCGGGCGGAGTCGGGGTACTCGGCCAGAACGCGGTCCAGTCCGGCCGCCGCGAGGTCGGGCCGGCCCTGGGCCAGGCGCAGCCGCGACAGCCCGGGCTGGATCTCGGCGCCGAGGGCGGCGGACTGTTCGAAGGCCCGCTCGGCGGTCGCCCAGTCGCCGCGAAGCCGAGCCAGCTCGGCGAGGCGGTAGTGCGCCAGGCCGAGACCGAACTCGCCGGACTCCGCCAGCCGGTCGCAGGCGGCGCTGGCTTCCGTCGCCGCCTCGGCCCACGCGCCCTTGAGCTGCAGCAGCTCCGCCCGGTGGACCTGGCAGGTGCCCCGGTAGGCGACCATGCCGTGCTGGGCCGCGAGCCAGTCGGTCAGGGCCGACGTCCATTCCTGAGCACGGCGCAGGTCGTAGCAGTCCATGCACAACGCGACCACGGAGCAGTAGGTGAGTCCGGCAACCTGCGGCGCGGTCGCTCCGGCGACCACGTGGAGCATGATCTCGTCCAGCGCGGCCCAGGCCTCCTCCGTCCGGCCCAGCTGCGCCAGGCAGCGCCCCCGGCCGAGGCCCGCGAGCACGACGATGTCGACGTCGCCCTGCCGGGCGGCCCGCCGACCGACCTCCTCGAAGGTCGGCAGCGCCTCGAGGACGTCTCCCCCGTACATCGCGACCACGGCGTCCGGCATGCGCAACAGCGCCGGCATGAGGTCGTCCGAGTCGTCGGGTACCAGCCGTCGAGCGCGGGTCAACCAGCCGGAGGCTTGGGCCCGGTCGCCGCGGTTCTGCAGGTGGAAGCCGAGCCAGAACACGCAGCGGACGGCGGCGTCGACCATGCCGCGCCGCAGGTACTCCTCGTGCGCGCGCTCGCGCAGCGCCACGATCTGGTCGTCGTGGCCGGTGACCGACGCGGCGACGGCCAGCCGCTCGAGGTCCTCCGCACCGAGGTCCTGCTCCCGGTCGGCGGCGGCCAGCGTGGTGTATTCGGCCAGCCAGTCGGGCACGTCTGGAGAGTACGCCCGCAGCGGTTTTTGCGGGACGGGTCAGGCGGCGAGGGGCAGCCCGGCCTCGCGCCAGGCGCGCAGCCCACCGATGACGTCGGTGGCTGCGATCCCGAGACGCACCAGCGTGGCGGCGGCGAGCGACGACGCAAACCCCTCCTGGCACAGCACGAGGACGCGCGTCTCCGCGGTGACCCAGGGCAGCCGGGCGCTGCTGCGGGGGTCCAGGCGCCACTCGAGGACGTTCCGCTCGATGAGGACCGGACCGAGGTCCGGGTGGACCTCGCCCTCGGCGTGGCGCTGCGCCTCCGGCCGGATATCGACGATCACGGCGCGTCCGTGGAGCACGAGCTGGTATGCGGCTCGCGGCGAGATGCGCTGGTAGGTCCCTCGGGCCTCGTCGAGCAGGGCGTCGACCGTCGGGGCCGGGGTCCGGCCGAGGACGCGGCCAGGGGGCGTCGGCCGGGAGAACTGCCGCGTCTCCCACTGGATCGCTCCGGCTCGCTCCGCCGGGAAGGTCGCGGTCACCATGACGACGCGTCCTGCGAGCCGGTCAGCTGAACCGGCCCGTCGGAGCCGAGCTCGAACCGGCCCATCGTGACGAGGGCGGGCGCGTAGGCGTGCACGGTCAGGGCGCGGCCCGGTCCGACACCGACGACGTTGTGGACGTGGTCGCGGCCGAACGCTCGGGTGTCGCCCTCAGTCAGGGTCCGGTGCTGGACGGCGCCAAGCGCCCAGGTCTGCTCGATCACCACGCCGGACGCGACGGCGAAGGCGCCCGAGGCGTCGCCGTGGTCGTGCCAGCCGGTCTCGGTGCCCTCGGGCCACGAGATGACCCAGACGTCGGTGCGGGCGTCGCCGGCGAGGCGGGCCCAGGTTCGCTCGGTGCGCTCCGGGAGCAGTGCGGCCAGGTTCGGGTTGGGGGCGTAGCGGCGGGCAGTCTGGCGCAGCTCGGCCAGGGAAACCGGCGCGGTGTGCCGGACGTCGAGGTGCGAGGACGAAGCGGTCATGTCATGTCCCAGGGGTCAAGGCCGATGCGTGCCGCAGCGGCCGGCTGTGGTCGGAAGGTCTAAGCGGTCGTACGAGCCGACGTTCAGGACCAGCGACAACAGCGCGCGACGACGCGCCACGAGGTCGCCGGTACCGGCCGACCCGTGCGCATTCGCGTCGCGACGGAGGACATAGGTCTAGGAGACCAACGCCGTGGAGGTCGTGGCAAGCGGATTTATCTATCATCTCGCGTTATGGACATCCCTATGCGTTGTTATGGATGATACCCGCTCCTAGGCTGGCGGTCATGACCGCCGAATCCCTCACCGTCCCCGCCCTCGTCGTGCCCCGGACTGGTGGATCCGATGTCCTTACCGTGGAGGATCGCGAGGTTCCTGCCCCAGGCCCGAGCCAGGTCCGGGTGAAGGTCGCGGCGGCCGGCGTGAACTTCATCGACATCTACCAGCGCGAGGGCGTCTACCGGATGTCGACGCCGTTCGTCGTCGGCGGCGAGGGCGCGGGGACCGTCGAGGCGGTGGGCGAGGGGGTGGACTTTTCGATCGGCGACCGGGTGGCCTGGGCCCAGGGACCCGGCAGCGCGGCCGGGGCGGTCCTCCTCGAGGCCGACAGCGTCGTGCGGGTGCCTGACCGGGTCGACCTCGAGACCGCCGCCGCGGTCATGCTCCAGGGCATCACCGGGCACTACCTCGTTAACTCGACGTATGCGGTCCAGCCTCGGGACCTGGTCCTGGCCCACGCGGTCGCGGGCGGCGTGGGCCAGCTGCTCGTCCAGCTGGTCAAGGCCAAGGGCGCGACGTTGATCGGGACGGCGGGTTCGGCCGAAAAGGTGAAGCTGGGGCTCGAGCTCGGCGCCGACCACGTCGTCGACTACACGGAACTGTCCGAGATGAGTGAGCTGACCGGGCGCGTCAAGGAGCTGACCGGCGGCCGGGGCGTGGACGTCGTCTACGACGGCGTGGGCCAGACGACGTTCGATGCCTCGCTGGCCTCGCTGCGCCCGCGCGGGATGATGGTGCTCTACGGCGCGTCCAGCGGGCCGGTCCCGCCGTTCGAGATCCAGCGGCTCAACCGAGGCGGCTCGCTGTTCCTCACCCGGCCGACGATGGGCAACTACATCGCCACCCGAGAAGAGCTGGTCTGGCGCACTTCCGAGATCCTCGGCGGCGTCGCCGACGGGTCACTAAAGGTCTCGGTGGGCGGCCGGTACCCGATCGCCGAGGCGAAGGCGGCCTACGACGCGCTGGCCGGCCGCCAGACGACGGGAAAGCTCCTGCTCCTCCCCTAACCCTCCGGTTCGTGCTCTGAACCGCACCGAAATCCGTCCGCCAGACGCACGAACCACGGGTCACCAACGTCGTTGGTTACCCTCGGTCGATGGAGGGCCCGAGCGGCGCAGGCAAGGTGACGCGGCGGGCGGTGCTCGGCGGGGTCGTCGCCGGATGGGTGGCCGCGTGCACGTCGCCACCGAGCACTCCGAGCTCCGCTGAAGGTGCCGTGACGACTAACGCGTCCCCCCCGTCTC
>DATLQE010000236.1:0-2227 GCA_035535335.1 Lapillicoccus sp.
AACCGCGCCACGTCGAAGCTCGTGATCACCGGACCTCCTCGGATGCGTAAGACCCGGACCGGCGGCGTTGACGTGACCGGTGCGGGCGGTCAGTATAGTCGACATACGCATGTCATCAGCGGATCCCGCTCGTTGGTGACCCGACGGGTCCGGAGGCTCATGAAGGCGCGAGGTCGACGGTGCCATCTCTGAAGGCCCGACTCCGCTCCGGAGAGAGCCTGGTCGGTGCGCTGGTGCGGATGCCGTGCGACGAGGTCGTCGAGATGCTGGCCGTCGCCGGCATGGACTTCCTGGTCATCGACTGTGAGCACGGTCCCGCCGACGTCATGGCGTTGCGTGCGCACATCGCGCTGGCTGAGGTGCACGGGGTGCCGGTTCTGGTCCGTCCGGGGGAGCGCGAGCCGGGGCTCATCCTCCGTGCGCTCGACCAAGGGGCGCACGGCATCGTGGCCCCGCACATCGAGACGCCCGGGGAAGCCGAGGATCTCGTGGCCATGGTGCACTATCCGCCGGTCGGACGGCGTGGGTTCGCGACCTACCCGCGGGCCGGACGGTTCGGCACGGTCTCGGCCGCCGACCACCGGCGGAACGCGGCTGACACGCTCGTCATCACCATGCTCGAGTCGCCAGGCGCTGCCGCCTTGTCGGCGGAGATCCTTCGCACTCCCCGCGTCGACGGGTACCTCATCGGCGCCGCCGACCTGGCCGCGTCGACCGGGGAGGGCGACCCTCCGGTCGCCGAGTCGGTCGCGGCGATCCATCGCGGCGGTATGGAGGCCGGTTGCTGGCGGGCCGAGCTGGCCGGCGGGGTCGAGGACGCGGAACGGGTGCGCGAGGCGGGCGCCCGGTTGGTGGTCTACAACGTGGCCCAGGTGATGATGCGGGTCTTCGGCGACCTCACCGCGTTGTCCGACCGGTCCACCGCCAGCTGAGGGCGGATCAGCCGTCCACCCGCGTCAGCCAGTCGGTCATCGCCTCGGCCACGGCCGGGCCGTGGGACAGGGTGGCCAGGTGAGGCGCTCCGCGGATGACGACGAGCTCCGATCCCCGCACCAGGGCATGGATCTCGGAATGCCGGTCCAGCGGGCAGAGCTGGTCGTCGGCCGGGGCGACCACGGTGCACGGGACGGTCACCCCACGCAGCCCGGGCCGCTCGTCGGTCCGCGTCCGCTGGATCTGCAATTGAGCCGCCAGCTCGTCCGACCCGATGTCGTCGGCTAGCTCCAGCGCTCGCTTCCGCAGCGCCGGTGCCGCGTCGGCGCCGACGAGGGCCGGGAGAAGATCCCGCTGCAGGTCGCGCGGGGTCTCAGCGGCCGCCAACCTGGCCAGCTCGGCCCGCCATACCGCGTGTTGGGTGTCCGTGGGCGGACGCGAGTTCGTCGCGACGAGGAACAGTCCGGCCACTCGTTCCGGAGCCAGGCGGTGCACGGCCATGGCGACGATGGCGCCGAGGCTGAGCCCACCCAGCGCGAAGCGCGTCGGCAGCCGGTCCAGCAGCGCCTCGACCTGACCGTCCAGACTCGGCCGGTCCAGCCGCGCGACGACCACCTCGCGCGGCGGAGGGTCGGACTCTGCGGATGCCAGCTCGGCGACCGGGTCGTCCCATAGCCCCGGCCCGCAGTTCATGCCCGGGAGCAGGACGAGCGGTACCCGCATACCGACCCCGTGGAGCGGGTCAGCCCTTCACGGAGCCGGCGTTGAGACCGGCCACGATGTACTTCTGGGCGATGAAGGCGAAGGCGATGGCGGGGATCGTGAACAGGACCGCGGCCGCGCCGGCCTGCTGGAGCATCGGCAGCGTCTGTCCGAGCTGCGTGGCGATGAAGACCGGCACGGTCCGGGCGTTGACGTCCGTGAGGATCGTCGCCGTCAGGTACTCCTGGAAGGCGAAGAGGAAGACGAAGATCCCGGCGGTGAGGATGCCCGGTCCCATCAGCGGGATCATCACCCGTCGCAGCACCTGGAACCGGGTGCAGCCGTCCATCATCGCCGCCTCGTCGAGGGTGTCGGGGATGTCGGCGAAGAAGTTGCGCAGCAGCCAGATCGTGAAGGGTTGGTTGATCGCGACGAGGGCGAGGGCCAGGGCGAACGTCGTGTCGTAGAGACCCACCGAGCGGGCGATGTCGTACATCGGCAGGACGACCGCGAACCGGGGAAGCGCGCGGAACACCAGCGCCACCACGAGGAGGACCGTCGAGATCCAGCCGGGCGCGCGGGAGAGTGCGTA